>JAJRBL010000278.1 GCA_028679485.1 Methanospirillum sp.
CTCATATAACAGCGAAAAGGGTTCAAATAAGGTCTTGATCATGGTCGAACCCTCAAGCCCTGCGGGACCGACAAATGCAACCGGAACATTCAGAGAAGACATGTGGTACCTTTTGGTATACTCCTCGAAGAGCTGGCGGTTCGTGCTGTTGCTGTAGATATCATAATAGGTTACCCTGATATCAGGGTACTTCTTCTTGTACTCGCTGAGCCAGGAGAGTGCCTCCTGGCACGAACTGCAGAGTTGATCGTAAAAGACGATTATCGAATCTGAAGATGAGGAACTTTCAAACCGTGCCTGAACATCAGAACTCGACATTGTCCCGTTATAGATGACACCATCGGAAAAGAAGACACGTTCTGCAGAGGATACCGAGATCAGGAGTATAATAAAGAGAAAGATGAAGATAAAGCGGGATACCATGACAGGAATGTATGTCATTTCCCCCCTTATAGTAATTCAGATCTATTATACTCTTCCCTCCCTCAGGGCTGTTATTGTCACTGAACCTGGTACCCGTTTGCAGACAGGTAGTCTGCTATCCATGCTTCAGGATCTCCTGCATCACGGGGTAGTTTCTTCATCCCTTCATCGAATACCCCGCGGAGAACAGGATCGGCGGTATGGAGTGCACCGGTCCCGGTGATGTATCCTACCTGCCCCCTCTCAAACCGGAAGATCCTGAGTATTATACACCGGTATATCTTGCACTGGGCCGGACTGGTCTCGTGGATCGTACAAACGATCCGGTCTCCTCCGGCTGGACGTAAAAACCTGCAGGCATGAGGATGGTTCTCCGGAAACTCCGTGTTATCAAAAAAATCCCTTTTGTCCGGATCCACGACCGCGTCAAACTCCGTGCCGGTAGAGACACAGGAACAGGAGAAATGGTATGGAGTTATCTGCTTCTCTATTACGATATAATCTCCCAGGAACATGCAGCATGATCCACACAGGGAACAGGTAAAAGCCATATTGGGTACTCATAGACACCCTCCGGAGATGTACTTTACCCGGGAATATCCTGGTGCTCATTCCAGGAACCGCTGCACCAGCATCACCGACATTAATACCCTTGTACTCCCTACCATTTCATGGTGAATTATGCGGAGCGATGATGTCAAAACGGGGTATACCCGTGCCCCCAACCGGTCTCTTATCCGCTCCCTCGGAATCAGCGAGGATGAGATGGATCAGCCGTTCGTGGGAGTTGCAAACTCCTGGAATACCATCGTCCCCGGACACACCCATCTTCGTACCCTTTCACAGCGGGTCAGGGAAGGTGTGGCAGCAGGGGGCGGTACCCCGTTCGAGTTCAATACCATCGGTATATGCGACGGTATCGCGATGGGACATGAAGGGATGCGTTATTCCCTTCCCTCACGCGACACTATTGCCGATTCGGTTGAACTCATGATACAGGCACACCGGTTCGATGGCATTGTCTGCATCTGTACCTGTGACAAGATCGTGCCTGGCATGCTGATGGCTGCAGTCAGGTGCAACATACCGGCGATCGTTCTTACCGGCGGAAACATGCTGCCCGGGCACCGCCAGGGTTGTGATCTCTCCCTGACACAGGTCTTTGAAGGGGTGGGAAAGGTGGCCGGCGGGAGCATGACAGAAGAGGAACTCTGCGAACTGGAGGCCGAGGCATTGCCTGGATGCGGATCCTGCCAGGGTCTGTACACTGCCAATACCATGGCCTGCATGACCGAGGCGCTCGGAATGTCACTTCCCGGATGTGCTACAACCCCCGCCGTGTACGCACAAAAAATGAGGTTATCATACCAGACAGGAAAAAGGATCGTGGATCTGGTAAGAAGCCAGGTTCTGCCCCGTGATATCATCAACCCGGTGAGTCTTCGCAATGCCATCAGGGTTGACATGGCTCTTGGCGGATCGACGAACACCGTGCTTCACCTGATGGCAATTGCATCAGAAGCAGGTGTCCCCTTTGATATCCAGGAATTCAACCGGATATCCCGCGAAATTCCCCATATCGCCTCGATGCAGCCGGGAGGACCGTATTCGATGCAGGCACTCCATCATGCAGGAGGTATTCCAGCGGTCCTCAGGCAGATCCGTTCTCATCTTGAGGATAATATAACGGTATCAGGAAAAAGCATTCATGAAATTGCTGATTCCGTAGGTTACGTGGATGAACAGGTAATAAGGCCGACAAAAAATCCGGTACATGTAAGCGGGGGTCTCATGATCCTCTCCGGATCTCTCGCCCCTGACGGGGCTGTCATAAAAAGCGGGGCTGTTGATGAGAACATGTGGACACATACCGGACCTGCACGGGTGTTTGACGGTGAACAGGCTGCGATGAATGCAATCCTCTCCAAGTCCATACAGGAGGGGGATGTGATTGTCATCAGGTATGAAGGACCGATAGGAGGCCCTGGTATGCCTGAAATGCTTGCACCTACATCAGCCATCGCCGGAATAGGATATACCCGGGTTGCTCTCGTGACCGACGGGAGGTTCTCGGGCGGAACCAGAGGACCATGCATCGGACATGTATGTCCTGAAGCAGCGGCAGGAGGGCCGATTGCACTCGTCGAGGACGGTGATCTGATCAGCATCGATCTGGAGATGCGGAAGGTTGAGATCAAGGTAGATCCCGGTGAACTTGTCAGGAGGAAAAATGCATGGAAAGCGTTCAAAAAGCCCCTTTCCGGCGTGCTGGAACGGTACGCTGCTGCGGTAGGGCAGGCAGACCATGGTGCGGTTCTCAGATGAACCATCACCAGTTAAGGATACCATCCCAACATAAGTCCTGGTTAATCCCCTTTTTTTGGTGAAAAGCAAAGATATCCGGATTAAATCCGAATGTATAATTTCTATCACCACCAATCAGGTTAGCATTATGGAAAAGTCCATCGATGAGATCAACCGGCGTATATGTGATGGTTCAGCCCGGGTGGTCACTGCCGATGAGATGCCGGACATCGTCAGCGAACTCGGAGAAGAAGGTGCTTTACGGGAGGTGGATGTCGTCACCACCGGAACCTTCGGTGCCATGTGTTCTTCAGGATCATTCCTGAACTTCGGGCATGCAGAACCACCCATAAAGATGGAACGCATCTGGCTCAACGACGTTGAGGCATACGGGGGGCTTGCAGCGGTTGATACCTACATCGGTGCGACCAACAAATCCGTAACCCAGATGGAGAGTTACGGGGGAGCCCACGTCATTGAGGACTTCATTACCGGTAAATCAATAGAACTCCGTGCCCAGTCGTCAGGATCTGACTGTTATCCCCGGAGAAGTATCACCACCGAGATACGGCTTGAAGATCTGAACCAGGCCATCATGGTAAACCCGCGTAACGCCTACCAGCGGTACGATGCAGCGGTGAATACCTCGGATGACACCATGTTCACGTACATGGGTACTCTTCTCCCGCACTGCGGAAATGTCACCTTTTCCGGTGCTGGAACCCTCAACCCGATATGCAACGATCCGAACCTTCGTCTTATTGGAAGCGGAATCCCGATATTGCTCGGAGGAGCACAGGGAATGGTGGTCGGAGAGGGTACTCAGCACTCCTCTGCGGGTAACTTCGGGACACTCATGACAACCGCCGATATGAGTGATATGACATCTGACTTTCTCCGTGCAGCCTACATGTACCGTTATGGCCCGACACTCTACCTCGGAGTGGGCGTTCCGATACCGGTGCTGGACCTCGAAGTAGTGCGGAAGACGGCGGTTCGCGATGAAGAACTCATGGTCAGTATCAAGGATTATGGCGTTCCGTCCCGCAGCAGACCGGTTCTCAGGCAGGTTAGTTACAAAGAGCTGAAAAGCGGCATGATAGAACTCAACGGGGAGGAGGTACGAACATCTTCGCTCTCCTCTTACCGCCGGGCAAAACTGGTCGCATCAACGCTGAAACGCTGGATTGAAGAGGGTCAGATGACCCTCTGTCTTCCGACAAGACCGATAGACCCGTCAAAACAGGCTAAACCTATGAGGGAGACCAGGAAGGTCGTTTTGGTCCAGGAGATCATGCTGCGACGGGTAGTAACCATTAAAGAAGATCAGGATATAACCGAGGCGGCAAAAAAACTGCTTAGGGGAGAGACGAACCATCTGCCGGTCCTTGACGAACAGGGCAGGCTCACCGGGGTGGTGACTACCTTCGATGTGGCGAAAGCAGTTGCACGCCCTGAACGAAAGGTAAAAGTCCTTGATGTAATGACAAGGAACGTCATTACGACCAGGGTCGATGAACCTATCGATATCGCAGCCCAGAAGATGGAGCATCACCGAATTAGTGCCCTTCCAGTGGTTGATGCACAAAACCAGTGCATAGCCATCCTTCACGCTAGCGATCTCGGAAAACTCTTTAAATCCGGAGGGAACAAGCCATGAAACTTCTTGTCAGGCTGATTCATGACAGCAAACCCATAATTGCGCAGGTCGTCCGTGACACAGGTGTCCTCATAAATGTAGATCGGGCACGATCTGACGCCCATGAAGGGGAGGAAGCCCTGGTTGATGTTCCGGATGAGAGTTGTATGCTGGTCAGCGAAAGGATGCGAAGCCTGGGAGCCGAGGTGAGCATTCTTGAAGAAGGGATAAGGCATGATGAAGATGAGTGTGTCGACTGCGGGGCATGCATATCAGTATGTCCCAAGGAAGTGTTCTCCTTTGACGATGACTGGAAACTTCAGGTTATGACAAAGAGATGCATCCTCTGCGGAAGGTGCATCCAGAGTTGTCCTCACGCGGCACTCTCACTCAATAACTGAGATGATCCGCCATCACTTTGAACTCCGCGAAACCATCGCCACCATCCTTGGTGATACTGACAGGGATATCACACATGCCTGCGAAGGACTCCGTGAGGCAAGGCATACCATAGAACAGTATATCCTTTCAGATCCCTTTTTTGGCATTACCTATGAGCCGGTGGCCATACCGGAGAAACCGGAGATTATCAGGAGTATGGCCATGGCTGCAGAATCTGCGGGGGTCGGACCCATGGCTGCGGTGGCCGGAGCGGTAGCTGAGGCCGGGGTGCGTAAGGCAGCCCGGGAGGGTGCCTCATTCTGTGTCATCGATAACGGAGGGGACATTGCACTCATATCTGACCGGGAGGTTCGGATAGGCCTCTATGCCGGTGCATCACCCCTTTCGGGGAGATATGCATTCCTCGTGAGATCTGCCGGAGAACTCTACGGCATCTGCACGTCATCGGCAACGGTCGGACATTCATTCTCTTTTGGAACTGCAGACAGTGTTACGGTATTCTCTCCGGACCCTGTTCTTGCCGATGCCCTAGCAACAGCAGTCTGCAATGATCTCACGGTCCGCGATCAATCCTGCCTAGCAGAAGTTGATCCAAGAATAGACGGAATATATGCCGTGTTTGGTGAACAAAGTATATTGTGGGGAAAGATACCTCCCCTTGTCCCTGCCAGACCAGGGGAGAATCTTATCAGTGCCGGTGGAGTAGGGTTTTTTCCGGGATGAAGTATCGATCCTGGCTTTCCTGTCCTGACCTTACCCTGATGATCAGGTCTTCATCGGGAGCTCAGATAACTCCCTCGTTACCGGGATATCTGATGCTATCGATGAATTACTCATTTCATGCTCTTTTACCGGGCATTTCCAGAACATATACGGACATTCCCGATTACTCACCTTTTCAGAACAGACCGGTGAGCCATGAAGAAACCACAGATACAGACAGTGTGGACGATTCGGATGTTTTTCTGAACCAGTAGTAACCATAACCTGTTTCCTTTCGTTGTCAGTAGTACCATTTTCTGTTCATACGTTTAGTTGTTATGATTACCCGGTGGGACCAGGATTAATCCCTATATATATTTCCTGGTGATATCAGGTTCCCGCTGCGCCATATTATGATCTACCATGCCTCGAGAAAAAAAGGATCAAAATGGGGATTATCTCTCTTTTAAGAGGAAGCAGAATCCCCCGATCAGAACACCCAGGACCAGGAGGCCGAAGGGTAGTCCTGACCTGGCCTGAACAGGGGTCTTTGTCGTGGGAGAAGCCGTAAC
>JAJRBL010000026.1 GCA_028679485.1 Methanospirillum sp.
AAGGATCCCCTCTTCATGCCGCGTTAAAGAGGATAGATGAGAAGAAGAGGGGTAACAGGTCATTAAACCAGGGATCTTCCGAGTCCCCTGGCTTCCTCGATCTTTTCAGGATAGTTCGCAAGATCGTCAGGCTTAAGACAATTATTCTGCCAGATGAAACCGGCATTAACGAATCCCAGATAATTGAATACGTTTTTCAGGTACTCGTTGACAGGATTCAGAGTCTCCGGGCCTGCCCCTCCACAGGTAAGTGCCACCACGAGTTTCTTTCCTTTCGGAAAATCGCAGGTGAAGTCACGTTTTAAAAGGGCATAAAAACGATCGAGGAACGGATATGCCTGTGCATTCAGCCTGAACCAGTATATCGGGGAGCCGAATACCACGGCATCGGCCTCTGCAAGCCGCTCGCAGAGGAGAGCCCAGTCATCCTTGATGGCACAGCCATTCCCGCTTTTACAAATGTTACAACCGTTGCAGGGTTCGATATCCATGTCGCAGAGTCGTATCAGTTCTGTATCAGCACCTGCCTCCTTTGCACCGGAGAGGATATGTCCGACCAGAGTCTGGCTGTTTCCGCCTTTCCGCGGACTTGATACAATGCCAATAATCTTCATCTGTTCCTATACTGGAGTACCAGACACCAAATTCTTTCCTCCTTGATATTTTCACGACCGGAGAGGCGGATCCTCGATTAAATACCCGTAATTACCCGGTGCCTGGACAGATCAGATCCTCATACCAGAATTAATAACTAAAATAGTTTCATATGCTTACATATGCCTATATCCCGAACCATCCTGGCAACAGGATTCATCATTCTCCTTGTCACCCTCATCACCTCCCCGGTCATGGCCGGGGAGAAATACTCTTCCGGTCAGCCTGATATCTCTGCGGGGATAGCAGGGAGCAACGAACTTCTCATCGGGCAGAAGACCCCCCTTACGGTTGCAATCTCCAATGCCGGCCTCATCGATATGAAATTCGTACAGGAAGGCGCAATCACTCCTGATTACCTCCCTACCACCGCCCTCACCATGACTGCTCACCTGGAACCCGGCGACTGTCCGATACAGGTGACTGCCGATCCCCAGATCCTTGGGGATATCAAGTCAGGAGACGTGGTACAGGCCACCTTCCCGGTAACGGTCCCTGACCAGGCTGTGACCGGATCCTACGAGATCCCTCTCACTATCTCGTACCAATACATGGACCAGGCTACCCAGATCGGAATAGACGATATCCAGTACACCTTTAAAAACGAGACAAAAACCCTGCTTCTACCAGTGACTATCAGGAGGGCCGTCAGTCTCGGGATAACCTCGGTTAATACCGGTGACCTGAACGTGGGCGGAGAGGGTCATATCATCGTCACCGTGAAGAATGTCGGCTCAGAAAAAGGGAATAACACCGTATTTAACATTGAACCGGTCGGTAACAGCCCCATAGTACCATACCAGAGCAGTATCTATGTCGGAGACTACCCGATAGGCGAGACAGCCACCCTCTCGTACAAGGTGTCTGTGGCAGACAACGCTGATCCTGCCATCTCTTACCCTCTCAAGCTCTATGCTTCCTATACCGACTACCAGGGTCTCCAGGCAGAGACGGTCGCGAAGGATATCAGTGCAGGTTTCAAGCAAAAGGTCGCCTTTTCAGTCATCAACCAGCCCGGTACCCTCGAAGCTGGATCGAAAGACGTGATATCAGTTGAATATCAGAATACCGGATCAGTTCCGGTCTACAACGCCCAGGCAGGTATCAACATCGTCGATCCCTTCACGAGCGAGGATGACCAGTCTTACCTCGGCACTGTCCAGCCAGGCGGAACGGCAACAGCCATGTTCAAACTGAACGTGAACGGAGACGCGACACCCAAACAGTATGCCCTGGACTCCGAGATCAGGTACACCGATATCAACCAGACCGAATTCGTTACCGATACCATCAAAGTCCCGGTGATCGTATCTAATTCATCATTCGGAGCCCTTATCCTCCCGGCGATCGTCATCATCCTGATCCTGCTCGGCGGAGGATTCATCTATTACCGGCGTATGCAGAAGAACTGACGGAGGGATGATGAACATGATGTTTATTACCCCCCTGACAGGATACGAACGGAGATCCCGGCTGATAACCTGCACCGGCCTGTTCGTGCTCCTCCTTTCCCTCATCACAATGACGGGGACCGCAGTTCCTATCCCATTCGGGGAACCGTCCTATACGGCAGCCATTACCGGCAGCAATGAACTGGTTCCGGGGAATGTAACCACCCTTACGATCTCTCTCTTCAATGACGCCCGTGCCCCGGAACTGATCCTCGACCCGAGTAACCCGGTTCCATCCAGCCCGACGATAGCATACGGGACCGAACTTACCCTTGAGCCGGGGACTGCACCGGTGGATATCCCGGCAACCCCCCTGACGATCCCGATCCTCCCTCCCGGAACCCGTGTCCCGGTTACCTTCCCGGTTATCGTGCCTGCAGAAGCCACGGCAGGTTCCTATACCCTGGATCTCCGGATAAACTCACAATATGCGAGTTCGATTGCAAAACAAAGCAGATCAAACGTATTTACCTACTCGTACCTGAATACCACGCTTACGGTTCCGGTCACCATCAAGGGGATCGTCAGGGCAAGGGTCGATGAAATATCCTCATCAAACCTCTCATCAGGCCAGAATGGAGTAATAACCGCTAAAATTACCAACATAGGTCAGTTTGCAGGAACAAACGCAACAGCCAAACTCATCCCTGATACTTCTGATCTGAACCCCTATCAGGGGAGTTACTACCTGGGAACCTTTACCCCGGGGGAGCAGCGGACCGTAGAATGGCGTGCAGCGGTTCAGGACGGGATAGACAGAACCTTGATTCCTGCCACGATGGTAATCTCCTACAACGACAAAAACGGGAACCTGACATCATCAGAACCGGTTACCCTTGGAATACCGGTAAAGACCGGGCCAGAGTTTCGGCTGACCTATGAAAAACCGGTCATCGAGCCCGGGGGATCGGTTACCGTGAAGGTCAGCTATACCAACACCGGTGATTCCCCTGCACCTGATGCCACCGTTACCATCGTGCCGATCTCCCCATTGTCCTCTCCCCAGGGCGGTATCTACCTGGGAACCATGCTCCCGGGAGAGACGAAAGAGGTTACCTATACGATAGAACTGGAGAGAACCGCCCTCGTCAAACCCTACGGAATCCTCACCGATGTAAAATACCGGGGAGATGACGGACTTATTTCCATCTCTGACCCGATGAAGATAGAACTGACAACCGTAGAGCCAGGTCTCATCACCCAGCTCCTCTCCCCCCTCTCCCTCGTGATAATCATTGGTCTCCTTCTCATCGGCGGATATCTCTTCCTGGAACGGGAGGGCAGGATTGTCAGGTGAAATACCTCCAGAGAGGAGAAAGATGTCATTGATCGGCAGGCTCTTCAACGGTGTGGCTGATCTCGTCATAGCGAGACCTGCACAGGTTCTCCTCGTGATGGCTCTCCTCTTCCTTGCCTCTTTCGTATTCATGGAAAACCTCTCCATGGACTCCGGATCCGACATCATCCTTGCAGCCGACGATCCCTCCATGATGTGGTATACCGTATATACGAACGAATACACCTCAGAAAAAGTTATTCTTCTCTACATATCTGCACCGACCCCCCTGGATTATACCTTCCTCCATGATCTCCAGGTCATGGAGGAGGAGCTCTCCCGGATCCCGGGAGTCGTAGAGGTACAGACCGTAGCTGATGCCATCAGCACCGCCAACGGCGGGACACTTCCCCATACCGATGCGGAGATCAACGCTATCTTCAGCCAGTTCCCAAAATCCACCCAGACCGAACTTGTTCCTGATTCTATCCATGTTCTCGGGATGATCACGGCAGAAGGCGATCCCACCTCCCTTCTCACCCCCATCCAGTCGGTAACAGATAATGCAGTCCTCCCACCCGGGGTTCTTGTTGAGATCAGCGGCAGTGACGCATTTAATCAGCAGATGCTCGACACCATGACAGAACAGATCGTGGTGCTCATCCTCGGAGCCTTCTCCCTCATGTTCATCGGGCTCTTTATCCTCTTCGGTTCGGTCAGGTACCGGCTTCTTCCCCTCTTCTTTGTTCTCATCGGCATGGTGTACCTCTTCGGGTTCCTCGGGGCATGCCGGATCTCCCTAAACATCGGGGCCATCGGAGGGTTTCCGGTCCTTCTCGGGCTCGGGATCGATTATGCAGTCCAGTTCCAGTCACGTCTCAACGATGAACTCCTCACCTCTTCACTTGAGGATGCCATCAGGACTACCATCTGTAATACCGGGTATGCAGTCCTCAATGCAATGGCGGCAACAGCCATCGGTTTCATGGTGCTGTTCATCACCCCGCTTCCCATCCTGACCGGGTTTACCCAGACTGCCATTGTCGGGATCATCTGTGCCTACGGAGCGACGCTCTTTGGTTTCCCCGCTCTTGCCATCCTCATGCATTATAAGCCGAAGATACCGTCTTCAGGGGGATTTGAC
>JAJRBL010000027.1 GCA_028679485.1 Methanospirillum sp.
ATATTACTGATAAAAATAATGACATAATTAAGAACTACCGGTGGCAACAAATAAGAGCAGGTTGATCAGTGACTTCTGAATTTCGAGTACTCCATGTCGACGATGAGCCGGTTATCTGTGATTTAACCCGGCATTGTCTCGAGAAAAACGGGCGCTTCAAGGTAGACGTTGTTAATTCAGCAGAAGAAGCCCTGAATCTTATAAAAACCGGTTCATACTCCTGTATCATCTCAGACTACGAAATGCCGTGTATGAATGGCCTGGATTTTCTGAAAGCCATCCGGGAGATTGACTCTGAGATCCCCTTCATTCTGTTTTCGGGAAGGGGGCGGGAAGCAGTAATCATAGATGCCATCAACACCGGGGCAGACTTCTATATCCAGAAAGGAGGCGATGCAAAGGCCCTGTTTGCAGAGCTCAACCATAAGGTCGAGTATGCCATTGAACAGCGGAATACCCGTCTTGCCCTGAAACGCCGCGACGGGATTCTTGAAGCTGTCAGCCTGGTAGCTAACCTGTTCCTTGGCGGAAATTCTTTCAACCGGACAATCCAGGAGGCGATTACCCTTTTCGGACTGGCAACCGAGGTTGATGCAGTCCGGCTGTTCAGACTGGATGGCGGGGAGACCACCCGGGTTATCCATAATGTTGCCTCATGGATAAGGATAGAGGTTAATTCGCCGGATAATGAAGAGAAGATCCGCACCCAGGCTCTCCAGGTGTCCGAAGATCTGTTACGGCGTCTCAAGATGGGCGAGCCGGTCCTCATGAGCAGCGAGGAGATAATCCGTCTGGATCCCTGCCTAAAGGAAAGGCCGGCAAAAGCCGTTGCAATATTTTCGATATTCGTTGATCAGTCCCTCTGGGGTATGATCAGGTTTGCCGATTTCCTCAGTGAGAGAAAATGGACCGGGGTAGAGGTGGATGCCCTGCTCGCTGCCTCGGCGATGATTGGATCCGCGATACAGCAGGATCTCATGCGCATGTCTCTGGTAAGGGCAAAAGAAGAATACGCCTCCATGTATGCGCTTATGCGCAGACTCTGTGATTCGGTTCCGGATCTGCTCTGGGCAAAAGATATGGAGGATAAGTACCTGTTTATCAACCAGGCAGGATCCCACTATCTCCACGCGGGGGATACCAGGGATCCGGTCGGAAAGAAAGACGAGGACTTTCCCGACCGGCTGATACATGCCAGGACGGAAGATGATGATCGTTCATCCGGTATTCGGGACCTGATGGAACACGAGCGAATCAGGATAAAGAAAGATTCCGGCCAGGTAATCCTGGATATGACGACTGTCCCGTTATGGAACAGCGAAGAAGAACGGATAGGCTCTGTAACCCTCGGTCGTGATATCACAAAATACTGCCGTATAGAAGCACGTCTTCGGAACGAGAGGGAAAGATACGAAAAAATAATCCAGAATATCCACATCGGGATCATCATCCTGGATCGTAACGAGAAGATCCTCGTAATAAACCCACGTGGCCTTGAACTCATCGGGAAAACCTGGGAAGAGTGTGAAGGAGAAGACCTCAGGAAGATCCCGGTGTTCAGGGAGATGGAGATATCACCGGCAATACAGGAATCCCTGCAATCAGGGAAGGATATTCCCGTTATTGGTCCCGGGAAGCTGACCGGGCTCCCTGCCGATCTCCACTGTATGATACATCATCTCCACCAAGATAACGGGGATCCTGCCGAGATCCTGATATCGCTCGATCTCAATTACCCCTGATCAGAGCAGGGATACGAGATCCCGGAGAACTACCGCCGGATCTTCTGCTTTTACAACGCTTGAGGCAAGAAGTACCCCGTCGGTTCCGAGATCAACAGCAGTCTTCACGCATTTACCGGAATGTATCCCGGCACCGGTCAACACCTGTACCCGGGGGTTCACTTTTTTGACTGCATCAACAGAACCGGTAATAATCTCCGGGTTTGCTTCTGATACCGATACCGTTCCCCCGATTAACTCCGGGGGTTCAATGGCGACATAGTCGGGTCCGAGAACGGCAAGCGAAGCTGTTGTGGCGATGTTATTTGAACAGACACACGAGAGCATATTCTCATTACGTAATGCAGAGAGATTCTTTTCTATGTCTGCAATGTTCAGGCGGTACTCCGAGTGATTAACCAGTGAACCGATCGCACCGGTTGATTTTACCGAAAGGAGAGGTATTCGTCCGGTATGTGCCCCTGGTTCCACCGGATCGATATGCTGGGCAAATACCGGAATATCATAATGATAATGTATCGGGTGTATATCCGGGTACAGGGGTGCCAGTGCAATGGTAATACCTGATTCATCGGTAACCTCGCGGGCAGCCCGGGCTATCCGGTGAGCCCCGGTCCCGATCGATTCCTTGTAGCATTTCAAATTGACAAGAATCAGGGGACTTTTCAGGTGCTGGATTTGCATACGGCTATATTTAGAACTACTATTTACTTATAGTGCCCTGCTCATGGTCCGGTTTGTCCAGAAATCTTCTCCATGATTATCAGGCATCGGGTTCATGGGATCTGCCAGTAGTACCTGATAGTCCTCTCCGGAATCCGCTCCGGGTAATACCACCTGCACTCATCCTGATGATCTCGTCACGGATACGGGTATACGCAATACCGGACCTGATATCGGTTCCGGCATGAACTGCCTCATGCCAGAGCCTTGTCATGATCCCGGCATACGCCTCCCCGCGATACCGTGCATCAATGAGGAACCAGCTGATACCTATCTCCTTTAAGGGTGAAATATCATTAATCAGGCAATGTTCGGAGGAATTCATGATATATGTCCGTCCCTGCCGGTCACACCGGAAGGGGAAAATGAAATCCCGCTCGTCTTGCAGGATATACTGCAGGTCTTTCTGGTCTTGATCATCCTGGCCTGGTTTCCTGGAAGGATCGCCAAAAACCAGTTCAAAGAGATTGTCTTCCGTGACAGCCACGAGAACCTGGCCCTGGACAAGGATTGCAACCCTGGGAGAGTCCTGGTTAAGTGATAGAGCACGGACCAGGTCTTTGATCTCCCGCTCCGAGAGTTCGGGGGAGAGAGTACAGAATTCGAATTCCTTGTATGCCCTGACCGTGGCGCTGTTCGTGATATTCATGCCGTAATAACCGGAGATTACGGCATCAGGTGAGATATCCCGGATATATTCAGCGATTCCGGGTGAATCGACTAGAAACCTGTGTATTCCTGATACCTGCAGATTTTGGATGTTACTTCTGAAGGTATCAAGTTCCCTGTTCCTGATGATCCCGGGCACCATGATCCCGATTTTTTCCGGGTCTGTTTTTCCTGCCGGATACCCGGCGATGTCAGGGTTCCAGGCCAGGTATACCCGGTCTGCCCCGTTCTGAAGGGTAATATCCGCTTCATGGTATGATGAAACGATGACAGCCAGGGAGGGCGGCTTTTGGACCTGGTTTTCAGGTCTGCCGGAAGAGTCCGCATGGATCAGGTTAATTGCCGTCTTTGCAGCCTCTGTCGGGTCATTTCCCGGAAGAAACGACTGCAGGACTGCCTCCCCTGCAGATTCAAGAATCTCTCTCCGCATCGTGTTGAGTACCCGGGGAGGTCCGAACCAGTCCCCTTCGGAGACAACGGAGATATCAGTGAAGGTATAGATGGTTCCCCCGGTTTTACGGACCTGTTGTATGATCTGCTCATGGTCTATCTTGATAGTCCGTGCAGGCTGCAGTTGTTCAGTGGTTAAGCACTCAAAGGGATGAATCCGGGAGAGGCAGTCTTCTGCCGTTCCGGCTACCCTGACCGTCCCGTCTGCATGGATGGAGATGGTACAGGAGATACGGATAGATCCTTCAAACCTCTTGTCAGGATTACTCAGGAGGGCAGCAATGTTCAGCTCCAGTTCCCTGCTATTGGTAATAAACACCCCGGAACCAGCTTTGAGACGGGATCCGTGATCCAGTTCGAGGATATCCCCGTGAAGAACGGGTTTATTACGAAGGACAAAACCCTCCTCGTTCATGGTATCGCGGATTACCAGGCCGTCTCCAGGTCCGGGGATGTAATCAGCCTGAATCCTGACACGGACCTTTCCTTTTCCGGTATCGATGACACTACCGAGAAAAAAACCCTGGTTACCCGGGTATTCCCTTCCCATCACCTGGCTGCAGGTGTCTCCCGAGATGTACCCTGAAGTAAATCCGCGTGAAAACGCGATGGCAAGTTCAGCGATATCATGGATATCAGGAGTGAAAGAGCCCTTGTGGATCGCATCCAGGGCTCTCCGGTAGACTGATACCACCGTGGCAACATACTCCGGGGATCTCATCCTGCCTTCTATCTTTAATGCAGCCACCGGTAGTCTGCATATCCGGTCAAGAACCGGGTACAGGCAGAGATCCCTCGTGGAGAGAAGGTACCCGTTCTCCCGGATAGCAGAACGGGTTTTGCCGATCCGTCCGTAATCGTCCGTTTTGCCTGAACAGATCCGGTATATCTTCCTGCAGGGCTGAGCACACATTCCCCGGTTTCCGCTTCGCCCCCCTATCAGTGAGGAGAGGAGGCATCTCCCTGAGTACGCATAACAGAGTGCCCCGTGCACAAACAACTCCAGGTCAGTCTGCGTATCTTCCAGGATCCTGCCTATCTCTTCAATCTCATAAGCCGGGAGCTCCCTGGCAAGTACTATTCTTCTGCATCCCTGTGAGGATGCATACCTGGCCCCGGCGGTATTATGTATACCCATCTGGGTTGAGGCATGGATAACCATTTCAGGAATAGTCTTCCTGACAAGCGAGAGAAGCCCGATATCCTGGATAAGAACCGCGTCAACTCCTATCTGGAACAGGAACAGGATATACCCGAGTATTTCAGGCAATTCATGCTCTGATATCAGCGTATTGACGGTAACGTAGACCGATACGCCCCGAAGATGTGCATATCTGACTGCATCATCGATCTCTTTCCGGTCAAAGTTCGTTGCATACTGCCTGGCCCCGAATTGTTTCCCCCCGAAGTATACAGCATCCGCCCCGGCGGCAATCGCGGCCACGAAGGCCTTCGGTGAACCTGCCGGGGCAAGAAGTAACGGAAGAGAGGGAGGATTCATGGGTACGGTATATGATCGGATCCATCCTGAATAATCTTGCGCTGTTCAAGGAGGGTATCCATGAGTACTAGGGCGATCATCGATTCTGCAACCGGGAGGATTCGAAGGGCAATACAGGGATCGTGTCTTCCACGGACTGATATCATCCGGCTGCAGCCGCTGGTGTCGATCGTCTGCTGGGGATTTGCGATCGACGGGGTGGGTTTTACCGTTATCCTGACCAGGATATCCTGTCCTGTCGAGATCCCTCCCAGTATTCCTCCTGCATTATTGGAGAGGTATCCTTCAGGAGACATCTGGTCGTTGTGTTCCGAACCGGTCATCATCGCTGCCTTCACTCCTGAACCGATCTCAATGGCCTTCACCCCCCCGATACCCATCAGTGCAAAGGCGATAAGGGCATCGAGTTTATAAAATACCGGGTCTCCAAGACCGGGAGGACAGCCGGAGACCTGCAGGGAGATCACGCCGCCGAGGGATTCTCCGGCATCGCGTGCTTTTCTGATCTCCTCTTCCATCTCCTGCCGGTTTTTTTTCCCAAAAACCTCCTCAAGATCTCCGCGAATCGTAATTCCTTCCTGTTGCAGATAGAGACTTGCAATACCGCCTGCGGCCACCCGTGCTGCAGTCTCTCTCCCTGAACTACGGCCTCCTCCCCGGTGATCGCGAATCCCGTATTTTTCCAGGTATGCACGATCTCCATGTCCCGGCCGGAAGAGAGACCGGAGTTCGTCGTAGTCCTTCGAATGCATGGAGGTGTTCCTGATAAGGAGGCTTATCGGTGTTCCGAGGGTCTTTCCCTCGAATATACCGGACAGGATTTCAACCCGGTCATCCTCTTTGCGAGGAGTCACGAGGTCATTCTGTCCCGGCCTCCGCTTGTCCAGGAATGGCTGGATATCTGACTCTGACAAGGGAAAACCCGGTGGACAGCCGTCTATTACCGCCCCGATCGCGGCACCATGACTCTCCCCGAAGGTCGTTACCCGAAAGTTCCTGCCGAAGGTGTTCATTTGAGCATCTCCCGTATCCTCGTAACCGGCACATCAATACCGGTCAGGATCCTGAACTGTTCTGCAAGCTGGTGAACAAACATCTCTGTCCCCGGGATCACGGAACTGCCAGCAGATAACGCAGCCTTCAGGAGAGGAGTGTCCCTCGGGGTATACACGAGGTCAAATACCATCATATCAGGTTTAAGGAGCGATGCCGGAATCGGCATGGCAGAATCGGATCCCATTCCCACCGGCGTGGTATTGATGACCAGGTCAGGATGGAAGCGGCTGAAATCTTCAAGACTTCCGTATTCCGCACCGTTCTTCCTGGCAAGTGCTGCTGCCCGTTCAGGTGTCCGGTTCAGTATCACCGGTGAATATCCTCTCATGCTTACCGCATAGGCTGCAGCAGCAGCAGCTCCTCCTGCTCCCAGGATTACCGCGGTATCGCCCTGCGTTCCTTCAAGAGGGCGATATATTCCTTTCCAGTCGGTGTTAAACCCGTATTTCTTTCCATCGAGGACCAGTACGGTGTTTACCGCCCCGATGGTCGCTGCATCGTGCTTTACTTCATCAAGGTGAGGAATAACCGCTTCCTTGTGCGGTATGGTTACCGATATCCCGCGAACCCCTGTTCCGGGAATGAGACCGAAGAATTCTGCAGGATCACGGAACTCAAACCAGGTATAATGTGCAGGAATTCCGCAGTCTGCAAATAACCTGTTGTATATCCCCGGACTTTTGCTGTGCATGCAGGGATTCCCGAGTATGCCATACAGAAATACATCAGGGAATCCAGTTAAGCGGTGAAGCTGTTTCTTCTCGCCTGGAGGAATGGATGTTTTCAGTATTCCGGCTAACAGCCTTTCCCGTTCTGGTTTCAGGCATATTCCACCCCTGAGAATGTCCCTGATCCTGGCGGCCGCTTCTTTTGGTGACGTGGTGCTCGTATCGATGATGACATCTGCCGCACTCCGGTATGCAGGATACCTCTCGGAAAGGACGCGGGAAATTTCATCCTCTGGTGATACACCGGTGAGAGAAGGCCTTCCCGAGCCGGCGATCCGGGATTTCAGTACCTTATAATCCGCGGAGAGGAGAACCATGAGGCTGTTCATACGCAGCATCTGGACATTGGCAGGATTCATTACCGCCCCTCCTCCTGTGCTGATTATACCGGCTTCTGCAGGAATCCGCGCAATTACATGCTGCTCGATCTCCCTGAACCGGACTTCGCCTTCCGAAGCAAAAATGTCCGAGATCCGCTCACCGGTTGCTTCTTCGATGAGCGCGTCGGTATCGATATGCACCTGACCGGTCATCTCTGCCAGGGCTTTTCCGATACTGCTCTTCCCGGTTCCCCGGTATCCTATCAGGATTATACGGCGGTCTGCCATATTCGTTTCAGTTCCTCCCAGAATCCTGGATAAGACTTAGTTACGCATCCTGCATCAAGAATTGTAATTGCACCGGTACAGCATCCGAGAATAGCAAAACTCATGGCTGTCCGGTGATCATTCTCCGGGTGAATCGTGCCCCTATGAAGGGGAGCAGGCCTGATGAGGATGAAATCCTCTCCCGTCTCCACGTTCCCGCCAAGTTCGGAGAGACCCCTCGCAACTGCTTCTATCCGGTCGCTCTCTTTCATCCGCAGGTGATGTATCCCGGTTATCCTGGTCTGTGTTGAAGCGGTGGCCGCCACCATACACAAGGTCTGCACGACATCAGGGCAATCAGCCATATCCACCGTAACCCCAGTCAGAATCCGGGTTTTCCGTATGGTGACCGAGTCAGATCCGACCGTCCTTTCGCATCCCATCTGCTCGAGGATCCCGGTAAATCTCTGGTCTCCCTGTTCGGAATACGGGTTCAGTCCGGTTACGGTGGCTGATCCCCCGCATACCGCTGCAAGTGCAAACCAGTACGATGCAGATGAATAATCACCCTCCACGGTGTAGGTACCCGGAACATACCGG
>JAJRBL010000279.1 GCA_028679485.1 Methanospirillum sp.
AATGACCATGTCAGTTTAAGTCAGAAAATGCTTACCATACTAACAGATCAATCCTTCAGAACACGGATGTCACAGTATTACCTTAGGAGATCAACCCTTTTTTCCTGGGAAAACTGTATAAAGAAAACAACTGAATCTTATGAGAAGATACTGACTCATTAATAGTCAGATACCAGCCAGCAATTTTTCTAATTCAACCATGCACATCATATGACGATCAACCATGAATTCCATTGCAGATAAAAAAATACTAGTCACTGGGGGGGCAGGTTTCCTGGGCTCTAATGTTGTTGAAATCCTTATTGATCATGGGGTTAAACAAGAAAACATTGTTATTCCCAGAAGTGCTCAATATGATCTCCGGAACTGGGAAACCTGTAAATCAATAGTCCAAGGAATTGATGTTGTCATTCATCTTGCCGCAAAAGTCGGAGGAATTGGATATAACCAGGAGCATCCGGCAGAATTGTTTTATGACAACCTGATGATGGGTGTCCAGTTGATGGAAGCCTCACGTCTTGCAGGGGTGAAAAAGTTTGTAGGGGTTGGAACGGTCTGTGCATATCCAAAATTTACCCCGGTTCCTTTTAAGGAGGAAGATATATGGGGAGGATATCCTGAAGAGACGAATGCACCCTATGGTCTTGCCAAAAAGATGATGCTGGTCCAGGGACAGGCATACCGGGCACAATATGGATTTAACGCGATATATCTCCTTCCGGTAAATCTCTATGGCCCGGGTGACAATTTTAACCCGGAAAGCAGTCATGTTATTCCTGCATTAATTAAGAACTTTGTCGATGCGGTTCGAGAAGGTCGGGATGAAGTTGTCGTATGGGGAACAGGTTCTGCATCGCGTGAATTTCTGTATGTAAAAGATGCTGCTCGTGCAATTGTATTGGCAACCGAACAATACGAGGGGGCTGAACCGGTTAATATCGGAGCAAGCAGAGAGATATCCATTAAAGATCTGGTAGAGATCATCAGGAAAGAAACAAAATTTACCGGAAAAGTGACTTGGGATACATCGAAACCTGACGGACAACCCAGAAGATGTCTCGATACTTCAAAAGCAAAACAGTGGTTTGGATTCGAATCGGAAACACCCTTTGAAAAGGGATTGCGAGAGACCATTCAGTGGTACATCCAGTCCCTGAATTAACGATCGTGGGTACGGATCCTTAACAAGCAATTTTCTGACCGCTGGTGGTCAGAAAACTAATAAATATTAATTATAACTCATCCCTTTTATCAATCTTCCTGATTATTTTCTGCTCTATTTTTTTTAGAATTAACATGAGAAATTCTTATGTAATTTCGCAAATATACTCAATGATGCTATACGTAACAATATTGCGACTATAAATTGTCACGTCTCCCAGCGCTGAAACTGGTAGGACCACAATAAAGAAACGTAATACCAAATCGAACATACAAGATGTAACATAGTATTGATCACCGCAAATGACCAATTCATATTTAAATATAATTAGGATAAACCGCAAAAATTTACCAAAGAGTATAAAGTTTCTCCAAGAATCAAAACACAACACTTTTATTAACAGATTCCCACTTATTTTCAGTCCCCTTGGGGACATGTACGAGTGATTTCAGCCACACAGTGATAACGCCTTGCCCAGTATTCAGTGAACGAATCGTACAGGTTTGAAAGGAACATCGGAGGAACTAAATGGCAAAATTTTCCGACACTATTGATCTCTATGACGATCAGGGTAAACTGCTGAAAAGCGGTGTTGCTCTTGACAAGATCAGTCCGCTTAGCAACCCAGGCATCCTGAAGTTAATTGGCTTGACCAAGAGAACGGTCGCAGTTAACCTCGGAGGAGCAGAGGCAGCCCTGAAGACCGGAGCAATCGGAAAGGGTAACTTCATCAAGGGTCGCGAGATGAATCTCGATCTCGTCGCTAACGCCGCCGCTATTAAGGAAAAGATCCAGAAGATGGTCGAAGTCGTTCCCGGTGACACCGAGATCAAGGACTTCGGCGGCAAACTTCTGCTCGTCACTGTCCCAGAAGCAAGGATCGCTGCCGCAGCAACCTACGACGCAGCCATCACCGCAGTCGCAGCAGCTGCAACCTATGCAGTCATCGACCAGTTCAACGTGAACATGTTCGATGCTTCCATGGTTAAGGCAGCCTTCTGGGGAACCTACCCACAGACCATGGACATGGTTGGCAGCAACTGTGCATCCATCCTTTCTATCCCCCAGAACAACGAAGGTCTCGGATACGCACTCCGTAACATCCCGGCAAACCATGCCGTTATGATGACCGGAAAGAACGCCATGCAGGCAGCAGCACTCATGGCAATCTTCGAGCAGGCAGGAGAGTTCGAGATGGGAGCCGCAATCGGCCCATTCGAGCGTGCACAGCTGCTTCTCCTCGCTTACCAGGGTCTGAATGCAAACAACCTGGTCTATGACCTCGTTAAGAAGAACGGTGCAAATGGAACCATCGGTACCGTTGTCCAGTCCCTTGTTGAGAGAGCAATCGAAGACAAGGTTATCACCGCAGGCAAGAAGGGAGCATCAGGATACGTATTCTACGAAACCAAGGACCCAATGCTCTGGAATGCATACTGTGCAGCAGGAACAATGGCCGCAACCATGGTAAACTGTGGTGCTGGCCGGTTCGCCCAGGCAGTATCGTCCACCCTCCTGTACTTCAACGACCTTATCGAGCACGAGACCGGCCTGCCAGGCTGTGACTACGGCCGTGTAATGGGTGTTGCAGTCGGATTCTCGTTCTTCAGCCACTCCATCTATGGAGGCGGTGGCCCAGGTACATTCAACGGTAACCACGTCGTCACCAGGCATGCAGCCGGTGTCGGAATGCCGTGTATCGCTGCAGCCTGTGCCCTTGATGCAGGAACCCAGATGTTCTCACCAGAGGCAACCTCTAAGGTCTACGGAGACACCTTCGGAAAGATCGAAGAGTTCGCAAAGCCAATCCAGGCTGTCTCAAAGGGATTATAACTGCAAACAGGTTTGCATAAATGACTGATACAGAATTCCCACAGTGTCGGATCGTCACCGAGCGCTTTTTAAACCCTGAAACAGTGGAAAAAATCCTCAACAAGCTGGTGGCAATCGAGGGAATCCGAAGAATCGTCATAAACGGACCCAGTATTCCTCAGCTTGTCCCCTATGGCCCCGCAAGGGGCCTTCCAAACCCCCTTTCCGGTAAGGCACGGATATTAGTGGGGGAAACCGATGTGGACCTGCGGGTGCAGGTCGGAACCATCCTTCTCGAACTTGAGACCCGGGATATTGTCCCCCGGATCGATGAGGCGTGCAGGGAGGTCTTCTCGAATTTTACCTACGGACTCAAAGAAGGAAAATTCATGAGATCCACGCCGACTCAGACCGATTATGCAAAATACGGTCCCGGGGCAGATGAATTAATGATCGGACTTGTAGATCCGAAAAATAAAACCGGACCTACCCTGATTCAGGGAACCAAATAATGCCGATAGGACGTGTCACTCAGATAGTAGACTGCCGGGAGAGCGCCGGCATGGGCAAAGGAGGAGCTCTTGCCCAGAGGGGAACAATATCAGAGTGCCGGTATCCCGATGTGATCATCGTCGGGATGTCCCCCGGCAGGCGACACGTCACCAAACCCGTATGTGATATCACATCAGCGCTTCGTGCTCAGGGGGTAGAATACAGCATCAGTACGATGATCCTGAATGCCGGAAGTGGCATTCCCCCTGATGCACCCAAGAGTGCCGGTCATGTCCTCGGGGCATATTTTGGTCTGAACGAGAAAGAGATAGTTCAGATAAACCGTCACAAAGTGGCGGTTTTGCACCACGGAAACGTCAGATCACACGTGGTCGCGAAGGTCAGATCCATCCTGAAGGATTGTGATATTCCGGCCATAGTGGTCTGCCAGGCACCCATCGACTATGAGGACTTCGCCAGAGAAGGGATTAAAACCGCCTACGTCATGCCGCCAGAGCAGCATATCCAGACTAAAGGTACAGTTATGGCTATTGTCAGCGGCATAACGAGGGGGCAGACTCCATCACGTGAGAAGATTGGAGACGTCATTCATGCAGTCATGAGATTGATGAAATCTAGTAATTTGGAGAGATAAACAATGGCATATACACCACAGTATGGTCCAGGTAAGTCTATTGTTGCTGAGAACCGGCGCAAGCAGATGAACCCCAGCGTAAAGCTTGAAAAGATCCGTAATGTCACTGACGAAGATATCGTCATGATCCTCGGACACCGGGCACCAGGTCAGGCATACCCATCCGCTCACCCACCACTCGCAGAGCAGGGAGAGCCAGACTGCCCAATCCGCAAGATCGTTACCCCCACTGAGGGAGCAAAGGCAGGAGACCGTGTTCGGTACATCCAGTTCGCTGACTCTATGTACAATGCACCATCCCAGCCATACCAGCGAACCTACACCGAATGCTACCGCTACCGCGGTATTGACCCAGGTACCCTGTCCGGCCGTCAGATCGTCGAGACCCGTGAGCGTGACCTCGAAAAGATCTCTGCAGACCTGATCAACACGAACCTCTTCGACCCGGCACGTGTCGGTATCCGTGGCGCAACCGTGCATGGACACTCACTCCGTCTCGCAGAAGACGGTATGATGTTCGATATGCTGCAGCGGTGTGTCCTCGAAGGTGGATCAGTCAAGTATGTCAAGGACCAGATCGGTGTACCACTCGACCGCAAGGTTGATGTCGGTAAGCCAATGGACGATGCATGGCTCAAGGCAAACACCACGATGTTCCACTCACTCGTCGGAACTGCATTCCGTGACGACGCCGAATACGTCGAATATGTTCAGCGCATTCACTCCCTGAGGACCAAGTACGGCTTCATGCCGGTTGAGTAACGGAGGCACCATACATGGCAAAAATTGAGAGAGCACAGAAACTTTTCCTCAAGGCTCTGAAAGAGAAATTTGAGGGTGATGTCCAGGCAACCAAGACCAGCTTCTACCACTTCGACGGCTTGAACCAGTCCCCAAGGAAGAAAGAGTTCATGGCTGCCGCAAAGAAGGTAGAACTTCGCCGTGGTATCTCCATGTACGACCCCAACCGCTGCCACCTCGGTGGTCTGCCAATGGGTCAGCGCCAGCTGATGACCTACGAGGTCTCCGGAACCGGAACCTTCGTAGAGGGTGACGACCTGCACTTTGTCAACAACCCGGCAATGCAGCAGATGTGGGATGATATCCGCCGGACGATCATCGTCGGAATGGACCTCGCTCACAACACCCTGCAGAAGCGTCTCGGCAAGGAAATTACCCCTGAAACCATCAGCGAGTACCTCCACATCCTCAACCACGCAATGCCCGGTGCAGCAGTGGTTCAGGAACACATGGTCGAGACCCACCCATCAGTCGTAGACGACTGTTACTGTAAGGTCTTTACCGGAGATGCTGAGCTTGCAGACAGCATTGAGAAGCAGTTCGTCCTTGATGTTGACAAGCTCTTCCCAGCAAAGCAGGCAGAAGAATTAAAGGCAGCAGTTGGCAAGCAACTCTGGCAGGCAATCCACATCCCAACCATCGTCTCCCGTACTTGTGATGGTGGAACCACCAGCCGCTGGTCTGCAATGCAGATCGGTATGTCCTTCATCACCGCCTACCGCATGTGCGCCGGTGAAGCAGCAGTCGCTGACCTTTCCTACGCCGCAAAGCACGCCGGTGTTATCCAGATGGGTAGCCACCTGCCAGCACGTCGTGCCCGTGGTCCAAACGAGCCCGGTGGTATCCTCTTCGGTCACTTCGGTGACATGGTCCAGGCAAACCGGAAGTACCCGAACGACCCCGCCAAGGCAACCCTCGAGGTCGTCGGTGCAGGAGCAATGCTCTTTGACCAGATCTGGCTCGGATCATACATGTCCGGTGGTGTCGGATTCACTCAGTATGCAACCGCCGCATACACCGACAACATCCTCGATGAATACACCTACTACGGTATGGACTACATCAAGGACAAGTACAAGGTTGACGCCAAGAACCCAAGTGCAAAGGACAAGGTCAAGCCAACCCAGGAGATCGTCAACGACATCGCAACCGAGGTCACCCTCAACGGTATGGAACAGTACGAACAGTTCCCAACCGCTATGGAAGACCACTTCGGTGGTTCCCAGCGTGCAGCAGTCCTTGCAGCAGCATCCGGTATCTCAACCGCAATTGCAACTGCAAACTCCAACGCTGGTCTGAACGGCTGGTACCTGTCCATGCTCCTCCACAAGGAAGGCTGGTCACGTCTCGGATTCTTCGGATACGATCTTCAGGACCAGTGCGGTTCCACCAACTCACTCTCCGTCCGGCCAGACGAAGGCTGTATCGGCGAGTTCCGTGGACCAAACTACCCGAACTACGCAATGAACGTAGGTCACCAGGGAGAATACGCAGCAATCGTCGCATCCTCACACTACGGACGTGGCGATGGATTCTGTCTCTCCCCACTGATCAAGATCACCTTTGCAGACCCATCCCTGCAGTTCGACTTCTCCGAACCACGGAAGGAGTTCGCCAAGGGTGCAATCCGCGAGTTCGTTCCGGCCGGAGAGAGATCTCTCCTTATGCCAGCCCGTTAAACCGGGTACACCTTTCTTTTTCTTTTTTTGTCAGTTTCACGGCACAGATCTTTCTCGTAATTCTACTTCCTATCTGCAGGAAGTCAGATATCGGGAGCGAACGTCAGGATGACAAGCCGATATTTTTATTCTGACGTATTCTTCAGCACAGAAACACCATTGGGATGATCCATGATGAAACGCTGCTTGGATCACCAAACTTCAATTGCCGCAAAAAAGGAACAACGGATGGATATTGAATAATTATCACTCAAAGATGGGATTTCTTTCGAGTAGGCTGGATTCAATAACATCTCAGTAATCGGAACGATTTGTTCTAGCACCCCCTGAATAGTCAGTTCTGCTGGTGACACGAACAGGTGCAGGATCCAGAAGACCCATCATCGGTATCATTGCATCCGGAATGAGTGCAGAGTGGTGCATTGTCCACAATCTTCCCGGCAAAAAAATCCCGGGCTGCCTGATCGAGGGTACCCTGAACACCGAGGATCGAAATAATCCCCTGCTGCTGTAACATATCCCGTGCACGCTGACCCATCCCTCCGGAAAGGATATGCGTTACTCCCCGAGAGGTCAGAAGAGTTACTGCAGCACTGTGCCCTTCGCCATTGATGAGATCTTCTTCATGAAGGACGACTCCATTTTCTTCACGATAGATTACAAATCCTTCACAATGCCCGAAATGACCTGATACGTGTGATCCGTCTTTTGCAATTGCTACCTTCATACTGCTCGACCTGGTGCCTGAAAGCACCATTATTACACATATGAGTATTATACTATAAGTTAGTTTGTTTCATTCGTAAGTTGGTCCAGGGTATCTTCGTGAGTACATACCGACATGATTCTGGGTGATAGGATTTATTATAACAAGAGCATACTCCTTCATACCGTGGAACTACCGGGAATTTCAATCAATTGCAGACCCCTGGATAATTAAGTAAGACTTAAAATATCGAATACTATTGAAGAATTCGTAATATTCACTCATCCCCTGATATTCGATATTTCCCTGGCGGGACCAGGATCTCAAATCGTGCTCCCTTCCCTGGTTCTCCACACTCCCTGATTGACAGGCCTGTGATGGAGAGGATCTCTCTGGTTAAAAATAGACCTACACCGGTATTTTTTCCATAGCCATGACCAAAAATAAGATCCTTCTCTTCTAAGGGGATACCATCTCCATCATCTGTACACGAGAG
>JAJRBL010000280.1 GCA_028679485.1 Methanospirillum sp.
CGGTTTTCCACTTTATCGATGAGCCGGGATAACACCTGTTCCATCATATCAGAACAGCTCCCTCTTCCGGAACGAGTTCGCTTTCTTCCACGAACACTTCATTGCCGGTAAGATCCAGTGCGTTCCGGCGTGCCTCGAATAACTGGACATATTTTCCCGGGGTAAAAACATGGGATACTTTCGTAACATAGTATGTCCCGCTGAGGGCAAGTCCGGCACCTTTGATGAGGACCGGATGTTTTGATCGCAGGACTGACTGGTAGGCGTCGCTGTTGATCTCACCCTTCACAGAAACAAACCACGCCCCCTCATCAAGTATTGTCTGCACATAGTTCTGGAGAAGCGGCGGTGCAACCGGCCGGGTCACCTGGATCCGGCATACTGATTCACGAGGCCGGACCAGGTGCGACAGTTTTTGGTTAATCAGTTCGTTCAGGGGAATCCCTCCGAGAACTGGTGACTGGGGGGTAGTTGCAGACCCTTTTATCCTTTTTTTTGTCGTTGTGTCAGACTGTTCTGCTGTGACCGATAACGGTCTTAAGGAATCTATCCGGGAATCCAGAGAGACCAGATTGGAATTGTCCCTGAAATGGAGGGCCAGACTCTTCTGGGATTTTTCATCCAGCACGGGTTTTCTGAAATATCCCCGGGTGTTTCCGCTGGCATCTGTATCAATATGGCATTCATACCCGTTACGACGTGCAAGCCCTTTGAGGAACTGGATATCTGTCCCTTTCTGAATGACATTGCCCTCGTTTTTTTTGTACAGGAATCCCGTGTCGTCAACAACCGGAGAGATTTGGTAATCAGAAAATATCTTCGTGGCAATGTCACTATCTTTCATGTCCTGCCAGACTACGGATTTCTCCTCAAGGTTCATGAGCACGGTATGGTCCATTCCGGATATTTCCAGATAGGAACCTGACTCATCTTCGATGAAATGCGCACGTTTCCGCGTAATGAATCCGTCAATCAGGCACTCTCCGGCCAAAGTTCCGAATCCTGCCCTGACGGTCAAACGGTTGAACAGGTCAAACCGTTCATCATCCAGGCAAGACCAGCCGCCATTGTCAAGTTTCGAAAGAGAGAACCTCACGGCAAATGTTCCGGCCCCGGAGACATTCTCGTCCACTCTCAGTTCGAGGAGAGTATCATAAAAAGGACTCTCAACCGCTTCTCCTTCAATGAATACATGGTAGAACCAGTCAGGCATTAGCAATTCCTCCGGATACTGGCATACATCGCATCCGCGACCCGCCGTGCAATCTCTTCATCATTCATGGCAGAGAATGTGACCGGGATTACCGGAACCCGGATACCGTCGAGGATATTCTGTCCGCTGATGCCCTGCTGCATCAGCATCTCCTGCAGGAAGGAAAATGCGAGCGTGGAGATCCTGCCGGCCCGTGTCCGGTCGGTCCCATCGAAGACAATGTCTGCGGATTCAATAGTAATCAGGGACATTTCAGACCTGACTCCCCGGAATGATGATTTTTTTCCCCGGTACGAGAAGATCGGACGGGTGCATGACATTATTGGCATCGCAGATCAGCCAGAATTTTGTCGGATCTTTGTAGTAGGTATATGCCAGCAGGTCGAGCCTGTCGGTTTCCCTGACGGTATGGATTAAGGTTCCCGTAACTGCCGGAATCCTTCGGGTCCGTTTTACCTGGTGTGTCTCACCCCGGCTGTCCACTGGACAATACACTCCTGTTTTTTCATAACGGCTTCCTTTGCTGAACATGATAATCCCGTTTCAGAACATCGCACCCAGTAATTCCGCACTGTTTGCCAGGTTAAGGGCCGCGTATACCCTTTTTGCCCCCAGCGAATAGTTGTACGCTTTCGCGGCAAAGCTGTTCTGTGTCGGGGGCGTTACGACTTCCATCGTTACTGTGACTTCTGCCCGCACAGGGTTCAGCCGGGTATCAAAAACGGTTTCATTGATACTGAGGCTGGTAATTGTGACCGGCAGAATCCTGTTCATTCCCCATATGAAGAGGACCATGGGAGTCTTTCTTGGCTGCGACACCGGACCCGGTACCTGAACGGCAGCCTTGGCGGGTATTGATTTGTCATCGATAGGCTGCATAAGAAGTTCAAGCGATGAAAGGGCCGGCAGAATGCCCCCGGCAGCAGCTATCGGGTTCGCACATGCGAGCTGATCGGTAGCGTCGAACCGGAGCGTAAAAGTGACAGTTTCAGTCGGAACAGCTGACATGGCCTGAGTGTTTTTCGTTGTTGCCTTGTTTTCGGGTGATGCATGATGACTCGACGGACTTCTTGTCATGGATTCCGGATTGAACTGGAAGAGGATGACATTTGGGAGGCCCAAGACCATGCCATCCTCGTAACAGACAAACGCACCTTTCATTGCCGGCATGATATCCCCCGGCTTCCGATAACTGATTCCCTGCAAATATCCATCATTGTTCAGTCCTCGTCACGAACCCTCGCATATCAGCGAATAGTATTTTCCGAATTCGGTCTCCGTGCAAACCCTTCCTATCTTCTGGTACTCGCGCTTTGTGGCATGGATTATGTGCTGCATGGTTACCTTCCCGGAGTTACCGGCTGCAAGAAAGGCGGCATTTACGGCAATATTCCGGATATTCCCTCCGGTGATTGCGAACTGGCGGGCAAGAAACCCGAAATCCAGTTCCTCGCTGGGAACTGCCCGGGGGAAAATTTTTGACCAGAGCAGTTTTCTGTGATGTTCATCAGGAGATGAGATTTCGATGACAAAATGCATCCTGCGTAAAAATGCCGCGTCGATGTGGTGTTTCATGTTCGTTGCAAGAATCGTTATTCCATCATAATCCTCCATTTTTTGCAGCAGATAGTTGATCTCGATATTCGCATACCGGTCGTGGGAATCCCGGACGTCCGACCGTTTGCCAAAGAGGGCGTCTGCCTCGTCAAAGAAGAGGATTGCATTGCTGGTCTCCGCTTCGTGAAAGATGCGACTGAGATTGCGTTCAGTTTCCCCGATATACTTGCTGACAACTGTTGAGAGATCGATTTTGTAGAGGTCCAGCCGGAGTTCATGGGCAAGGATTTCCGCTGCCATGGTTTTTCCCGATCCGCTCGGGCCCGAGAACAGGATGTTAAGGCCCCGCCCCCGGGAAAGTGTTTTTGCAAACCCCCAGTCATGGTATACGGTCTGCCTGTTGTCCACGTGGCTGCAGATCTCTTTTAACTGATCGAAGGAATCCCGGGGCAGGATAATGTCGTCCCAGGTATAGATGGGATGGATCTTCTTTGCATGGTCGGACAGATTCTGGTTGGACGACTCTCTGCAGGCTGTGATCAAATCGTCCTGAGTGATGACAGGTTTACGGGAATTACCTGCTACGGCATAACTCCATGCTGCAAGGGCAGCTTCCCGGATCTGCCCTGCCGATAGTCTGAACCGTGAAGAAAGAACCGGGAGGTTAACAGTATCTTCCAGCGGAATGCCAGCAAGCGCACCTTCCCAGAGACTGATCCGCGCATGGATTTCCGGTGGAGGGATGCGGATTGTGAACAATGGAGGGTGTTTGAACGGGGAGGGGATACTCCCTGCAAAAAATATCGGTCCGTACCGTTCAGTAACTGCCATGGTGAGATGGTCTCGTTTTTCCTGCATCTCAGGTGCTGCAAGAAAATCCGTATTGTCAAAACAGAGTGCTGCCTGGCGCAAAGCTGCTTCAAGCAGGCATTTCGTAACAATTATTTCAGGGCTGGTGGAGTGGAACAGGGATTCTGTGTCAACAATAATGAGCGGAAGCTGAAGTTCAGAGCATACTCTCCGTGCAAGATTGCTCCGGCTGTCGCTGCAGGGCCCCTCTATGTAGATGCACCGGGTTCCATCTTCGCGTATCAATGCCGAGATGGCATGGGACCCCTCTGCCGGTTCATGAACCTTATCGGGATAATACACTTCCATGTACTGCCGGGTCCCCTCTGGAATGGAGTCCTGACCAAGAATAAAACGGACTACCCGTTCATCAAGCCGGAGCGGCCGCATGACCAGGCTTCCTGTATCGGGAGATGTGAGTATTCCGCTCCTGATCAGAGGAGAGTCATGACTGAAACGGAGCAGGGCGTCCGGTTGGTCATCAGGAGAAATCCGGGCAATGCTCATAACAAGACCAACCGTTGGTAATTTCTGCGATGCATCGTTGTTCAGGTAGGCATACACCCGTCCGTATTTTGGATCAATCTCAGCTCCGAGACACATGATGAGGGCAGTCTCCTCAAGCGAATCCAGGCAGAACAGGGAGAGGAGCCATGGGAGGCCAAGGGGAATGCCGGTTTCAAGACTGGAGTTTTTTCGTTCATCGATCATCCGGGTAATTGCATCAATCGCAGGCAAGAGTCCTGTTGGATCCGGATCTCCTGCACTATCTTTTCCAAAGAAGAGGTTTTCGATCTCGGCATCCGTGATACAGAGTCCCCGGAAGGGATTATCTTCCGGGGGCCTCTGGTGCCAGGTCCTGCCAAGATAAAGCGCAAGCAGGAGATCAAGTTTCCGGAATTCATCGTGAAGGTATTCCCGGTTATCTGCGTATCCACGGTTCATGGTATCACC
>JAJRBL010000281.1 GCA_028679485.1 Methanospirillum sp.
TATTCCCCTCTTTTTTCTTGGTAAAAAAGGAAATTTCTCCCTACATACCGATGGCCGCAAGATCACCTTCATCACTCATGTATATCCAGTACCCGTATCCAGGATACAGTGATGCCGAGGAGCTCTCCGGAACGTTCATTATCGTTCCCTGGTACCGCTGGGTGGATGAGTCAAACCCGATGACGTAAATCCACTGGTTTTTAACCGAGAGAAGAGCATTGTTCGCAGGAACAGCACTCAGACTGGTCACACCGAACGTGTTCCAGCCCTTGACCAGTTTTCTTGTCGGTGGAATCTGCAGTGCATCCCCGGCGAAGTACAGGTTTACATCGTCACCTCTCGTGGAGTATATCCAGACTGCATCAAGGGGATTGATGACCGTGGTGGCACTGATCGTGTTCCAGCTCCTGGTTCTCGGATTGTAGGAGAAGATACTGTGACCACCAACATCGACATGTCCGAAGAGTGCTTTTGCCGAGTTCTGTCCGTCAGCAAGCATCTTGGGGATCGAGACAAAGTTCCATCCAGGCTTGAGGTCTATCTGGGCCTGCGGAGGAGTCACCACTCCGGCGGAGATCATACTCGGTTTTACTTCTGTCTTTGACTGCCCGTTCCAGTAGGTAGTCATAAGACCGACAGAATAAACACCGTTTTTCATGTACACGTGGCTCGGGCTGCGTTCTGTCGAGGTCGTTCCGTCCCCGAAATCCCAGTACCAGGACTTCACGTTTCCGTAGGATTTATCGGTAAACCTGACCGTAAGGGGAACCGCCCCCTGGGTCGGGGTTGCCGTAAACTGGGCGGTGGTTGCCGGCTTGGATACGAAGTTGATGTTCTTCTGGACCTTAAGGCCGCTCACGATGAGCTGGGTCTGGTCTCCTGTTGCTCCCGATGAGGTCTGGAAACTGATTGTCTTGCCGAGATCAGAGGACGTAAAGGGAACCTGCAGGAAAGGACCGTTCTCCGTTCCGTAATAGCCTGGTGACTGAAGGGTTATCTGTCCCCGTATCTGGCCATCGACGATTGCGTAAATCGTCGAGCCTGCTGGCAGGGATGAGCCATCCTGGTTTGTTCTTCCCCAGAACTGGTAATTAGACTGTGTCGAACGGGTAAAGGTCAGATCAAGCTTCTTGTTTATGTTTCCTCCACTATCAGCGGTGATATCTGCAGAGGCGATGATAATCTCTCCTCCCTGCTGTCCCTGAAGGACAACCTGCTGTCCGGAGGTGTATGTTGCACCGTTCCAGTTGGCAGTGAATGAGAGGTACTTTCCGGTATCAGTCTGGTATACCGGCACATTGAGGTTGTAATACTGTCCGGCGGTCGTAACGGAGACCTGCCCGCGTATCTGGTTATCAACAACCGCTGATATTACCGTTCCGACCGGAGCATACTGGGTATCGATCCATGCAGAACCGCTGAAGGTGTATGAATTCCGGGCTGAGGCATAGGTACCGAAGTTCATGTCAACGCGTCCTCCTGCCCGTTGTCCTGCGATAACCTGCTGTCCTGCCTGGTACGAGGATCCGCCTGATGATGCCGTGAATATGATCACTTTTCCGTAATCATTCTGATTGATGGGAACATTGAAATCGGAGAATGATCCCGGGGCTGTAAGGGTATACTGTCCCCTGATCTGGTTCTCTATGGTTGCCGTGATAATGGTCCCTGTCGGTGCATTCTGGTTGTTAATCAGCGCAGAACCACTGAATACATAGGAATTCTGGTCAGGGGCTGATGATCCGAAGTCCAGTTCGCAACGTCCGCCAGGATGCTGCCCTGCGATAAACTGCTGCCCTGCCTGGTACGAGGATCCATCTGATGATGCCGTGAATATGATCACTTTCCCGTAATCGTTCTCATCGATTGGAATATTAAAATCGGAGAATGATCCCGGGGCTGTAAGGGTATACTGTCCCCTGATCTTGTTATCGATGGTTGCCGTGATAATGGTCCCTGACGGTGCATTCTGGTTGTTAATCAGCGCAGAACCACTGAATACACACCCGGTCCGGGAAGATGCCGAAGTTCCCGGCTGCTGGCCGGAAACGGGTGTTGTGTATGGAGTGAAGGTATACAGGAAGATCTGGGAACTGTCCGTTCTCTTATCCTGCCATACGAGGTACGGGCCATAGATAGACGGATCGGCCTGGTCTGTCCGATCGTTGCCTACCTGGTAGATATACCCGGATACGAGGTCAAGCAGGTAAATGTCTGCATTGCCGTTTCTCCAGTCTTCCCAGGTGACAAGCGGGCCTGATACATCAGGATTTGTGGCTTTTGCCTTCCCGTTGGTGAGTTTGTACTCCTGGAAACTGTCCAGGTTCATTGCATAGATATCGGATATGCCATTCCGGTTGTCTTCCCAGACCACGAAATTTCCACTGATCCGTGGATTTGTCTGATCAGCAGTATTTGTCGTCAGCCTGAACTCCTTCCCGGTCTTGATATCGTACATGTAGATATCTGCGTTCCCGTTTCTCCAGTCCTCCCATACGACAAAAGATCCAGAAATGTCCGGCTTTTTCTGCTCGGAGAGATCTTTCGTGACAGGTTTGGAGGTTCCCGAATTCAGGTCTGCCAGGTAGATATCAGGATTGCCGCTTCTCCAGTCCTGCCAGACGACGTATCTTCCCGAGACCGAGGGCTGGTTCTGGTTTGAAGTCGATGTATCAACCGGTGTCCCGGTTTGGGTCTTCAAATCATATGCAAATATGTTTGTTATTGGATTCGAAGAAGATCCTGCCTGCTCGTAGACAATAACCTGGCCAGATATGTCAGGGTTGCTCTGCTGGAGCATTCCCGGGTATACCGGGTATTGTTCTCCGGAGGCTATGTCGTACATCCCGATACTCGAAACCCCGGAACTCCACTCTTCGTAGACCACTTTCCCGTCTGCAACCCGTGGATTAACGTGATTCATACCGCCGAACGTGATCTGCTTCTCAGTTCCCCCACATGACTCTGAAGAGAGATCAAACCGTGCACTGTCGACAGATATGACATTTGCAAGGGTATATTCGTCAGGATTCTGCGAAATTGCATGGATTGCCACTCCGCCATCCGGTGTCGGGGAACTGAATGCAATATCCCCGGTACATGTTTCCTTTACCGTTCCTCCTGATGGAGAAAGAACGATCTCCGTTGCCGTGACTCCGCCACAAAGGAGAATGAGCAGAATAATTGGTAAATATCTCCATATCTTCATCATTACGCCTCCCATCCGCAGGTTCCCTCTGATTGGGATCAGGGAACCGATCACATCATATATGTGCTAATCTGTACGCTTAGCCCTATTAAATACTATCATTTCTGAACTGGGCTCTCTATCGGGGGCAAAGACGAAAACCGCCTTTAAATTTAATAATAACGATTCTCATCAATATTTGTCAGAAGATAAATCTCAGACGCGCCTGAATTATCCGGCTCTCTTATAATTTTCTTTTATGCGCGAGAGAATATTCAACAAAATAATATTAAAATCCGGTGATACCCTCATTATGCCTGATATAGAATGCCAGTGGGTGAAGTATGACCGGTCTCACATTTCAATATTCATACGATCCTATATGTGATGACGTCTGCATATACAGGATGCTGATGCGAGGATGAATCCGAGGATTGTTGTAGGTATATCCGGTGCTTCAGGGATGATATATGCCCGCCGGCTTCTTGATCACCTCTCCGGAAAAGCAGAAGTACATGTCATCATTACTCCTGTTGCCCGTGAGATTGCCCTGCATGAGAGGATCAGGTTTGAAGATGGGGATGGTATCTTTCATTCGCCGGAGGATCTGGCATCCCCGGTTGCCAGCGGTTCGTTCCGTCATGACGGGATGGTAATTGCTCCCTGCAGCATGAAGACTCTTTCGGCAGTATCACATGGTTTTACACCGAATCTTCTTACCAGGGCTGCCGATGTTTCCCTGAAGGAACGCCGCCGGTGTATCCTTCTCCTCAGGGAGAATCCCTTCTCCCGGATACATCTGGAAAATATGCTTCGTGCCCATGATGCGGGAGCGGTAATAATGACAGCAAGTCCTCCCTTTTATCACCGGCCGGAGGATATTACCAGTCTCGTTGATGCAGTGGTTGCCCGGATACTGGATCACCTGGGTATCGAACATTCCATCGGTGGCAGATGGGAGGGATATTGATGCGGAAATTCATTGAAGAGATGCGAAACAAAGGCCTCGTCGTTGATATTCACGAGGCGGTCTCGTCACGGTTCGAAGCGCCGAAACTCGCATTTAACACGGATAAGCTTCTTTTTTTCCATAACCTGGATGGCAGACCGGTCGTGATGAACCTGGCAGCCAGCAGGGAGGCGGTCTCCGTTGCCCTCGGAGTGCCGGCTGAGAACCTGGTTAAAACCCTGGCATCCTGCCGGTATGACGGGAGGGTAAAAGAGGCGGGTACGCTTCCCCTCCGTCCGGCAGATCTCGATGAGATTCCGATCATGGAGAATTACCCGGGGGAGGCTGGAAGGTATCTCAACTCAGGCGTGGTCTTTTCCCGGTACCAGGGGGTTGAGAATGCGTCGGTTCACCGCATGCTGAAGGCCGGGAAGAACCGGCTGGTTGCACGGCTCGTGGAGGGCAGGCATACCCATACCATGCACCGGAAAGCCCTTGCAAACGGGGACAGGCTCCCCGTTGCAATTGCAATCGGGATGCATCCGCTTGTTATATTCGCCAGCTGCAGCCGGGTTCCCGAGAGCAGGGAACTTCCCTTTGCAGCCGAACTGCTCGGCGGAGAGATCACCGTGTACACGCTCCCGAACGGAGTCCGGGTTCCGGAGGCAGAGATCATCCTGGAAGGATACATCGGGAGCGAGACCGCTCCGGAGGGACCGTACGTGGATATCACGAGGACGTATGATCCCGAGCGGATACAGCCGGTGATCGAGCTGACCGGCATGTATACAAAACCTGATTTTATCTATCACGGCCTCGTGAGTGCCGGGGATGAACATAAGATCCTCATGGGAGGCCCGTATGAACCGCTTATATACCGTGCGGTCGCAGGAGTGACCGGGGTTACTGATGTGGTCCTGACCAGGGGCGGATGCGGATACCTTCACGTTGTCGTCCAGATACACAAACGAACCGAGGGCGACGGGAAGAATGCCATCATGGCGGCATTTTCAGCCCATACATCCCTGAAGCATGTGGTCGTCGTGGACGGGGATATCAACCCGGCAGATCCCTTCGACGTAGAGTATGCCATTGCAACCAGGGTACGGGCCGACCGCGATATCCTCGTGATTCCCGGGGTGAGGGGTTCATCCCTCGACCCGACACGAATCGGTGACGGCCTGAATGTAAAGATGGGAATAGATGCAACGATCGAACTCTCCAGGAAGGATGAGTTCGTCCGTGCCCGCTGGGAGGACTGAATACCGTGGATCTCACTCCTGAAGAAGAGACCATCCTGAACGGGGAGGAAGGAGAATCCAGGCAGCTCCTGATGGAGATTCTTGTCGGGATAGGCACGGTCTTCGGGGCTGAAAAGATGGTTCCCATCAGGAGTGCCCAGGTATCAGGTGCATCATACAAAACTATCGGGGAATGGGGACTGGAGTGGCTCTCCGGTCTGCATGCCCGTGCCACCGTTCCGGCCGTGTTAAACCCGGTCGGGATGGACCGGGTAAGGTGGAAAGAGATGGGTATTGACCCTGCATTTGCAGAAAAGCAGCATGAGGTCCTGAATGCCTATGAACGCCTCGGGATCAGGCTTGAATGTACCTGTACCCCGTATTATATCCATATCACGGAGTACGGGGACCATCTCGCCTGGTCTGAATCCTCAGCAGTTGCGTATGCGAACTCTGTCATCGGTGCGAGAACCAACCGGGAAGGAGGTCCTTCAGCTTTAGCTGCAGCGATTATCGGAAGGACCCCCTGTTACGGACTGCACCTGGTAAAGAACCGTCAGCCAGAACTCTGCTTTGCTGTCGAGGGAGTTCCGGGAGATGCCGATGAATCCTGGTTTGGTGCACTCGGTTACCTGGCAGGGAAGATTGCAGGTAACCGGATTCCCCTCTTCACGGGTATCAGGCCGACCCGTGACCAGCTCAAGAATCTCGGGGCTGCGATGGCAGCAACCGGGGCTACCGCCCTCTACCATGTCAGGGATATAACACCCGAAGCCCGGGTGTTCAAGTTCGATACCGCCGGACTCGAGACGGTTCCGGTAACCGCCGGGGATGTCGGGAACGTGTATTCCCGGGAAGAACCTGATGCCATAGCCATCGGGTGCCCCCACTGCTCCGAGGACGAACTGAACCGGATCGCTGATTACCTGAAGGATTGCAGGGTGAAAAAGCCCCTGTATATCTTTGCTGCACGGGAGATCATAAGCCGCTCTGCAAGAGCAGTCCGGGTGATAGAGAGAAGCGGTGCAGGGGTGTATGCCGATACCTGCATGGTGGTATCGCCTGCCCTTGAGCAGTACCAGTCCATCATGGTCTCAAGCGGAAAAGCCCTCGCCTATGTTCCGAACATGTGCGGGGCCAGGTCATTCATCGGAACCCTGAAAGAGTGCCTGGAGACTGCCTGCAGGGGATAATAAAATACACATTATTATCCGTCTTCAGGGATGAATAGGGATCTTGTTCGGAGAGAACAAAGACCGATGAGGTGTGGTATCAATGCGAATAAGTCTCTTATCTCTGCTTTTGCTATCCTTCCTGTTCTACCCCATGGCAGGTGCAGAAGAGGTGACCGCCGGCGAAAACAGTGGAATAGTCCTTTTGGATCATGCAGGTTCGTTCCAGGAGAAGAATGCGAGGTTTTCCAGTGAAATGGATACCCCGGACTGCCAGAACGTTACCCTTCCTGAAACGAAGGGGATCATCAGGATATATGATTATAAAAAACCGGTCCTTGATCAGAGTTATGTAAACCCGTTATTAAACGATAACAACCTCTGTTTCATCCCCGGGACGGGTGCCCTGACCCTGGTGGGGAGATCGTTCGAGGATCTGGAGAGCGGAGGTTTCTATTACTACGAACTGGCATATGATCCGGCAAAAAGCGGGAATAAAACCCAGGCTGATATCTGCTGGAACCCGATCGGGAGTACTATCAAGAATAAGCAGCTGGCCTACGAATACTCCATGGTGATCGTCTTTTACCCTGATGCCACTACCCCGTTACCGGTTGAAAATACTCAAAATGCACCGGTTATCGGGTACAGCGGATCAGGAACCCCGTATTATGATGACCTGAGGGGATCTCAGTCAGAGAACTGTCCGGAAGGCTATGCCTGTGCCCCTGCGTTACAACCCGATCCCAACAGCATGGGCATCCTCTTCGAGGAACCGAAGACAGACTGGGATGTGAATCCCTTTACCTGGGCTCCAAAATTATCCGGTCTCTGACCTCCTCATCTCGTCACCGGGCAGAGATCGTTCGTGGTACCGGGTTACTCATCTCTGCCCGGATAATTTAACTGATCAGTACCTTAATACTCAGGAAGAGCTGATGCCTGACCCGGTTGAATCCTACTATGACCTTCTGAATGTAAGGCGTGATGCATCGCCACAGGAGATTACGGCTGCGTATCGAAGACTTGCCAAGGTACTTCATCCTGATGTCTGCAGCGATCCGGCAGCAGAGGAACTCTTTAAATCTGTCAACGAGGCATACCAGGTTCTCCGGGACGAGAAAAAGCGTGAGGCATACGACCTGTCCCTGCTTGAGGCGTGGGGATCGGAGTACGGGGAGTATTATACGGGAAAAACCCGTTACCGGGACCCGAGAACCTGGTACTATGCCCA
>JAJRBL010000282.1 GCA_028679485.1 Methanospirillum sp.
GTTCCGAGAGCCCTGACATCATGTTCAAGCGTATCAATCTTGTAGCAGTCGAGATAGATCAGGTTGATTCCTGCCTGGACAAACTGGTCCGCATTCTTTGGCTTTGAACTGGAATACGTAATGACTGCATCCGGTTTCAGGGCGAGCACCCGTTCAATACTGGGGGTCTGCCATTCACCGATACTAACCGCTTTCGGGAGGTGAGAGATCAATACTTTGTCTTTTGTCGTGCTGTCAGCCACCCCGACGACCTTATCGCCAACTCCAAGGACTACCATCGTCTCGGCACAGTCACTGTTCAGGCAGACAACCCGGTCTGCCACTGCCGGGAGTGTGATGCTATTTCCTGAACTGTCAGTAAACTCAACCGAAGCTGAGCAGAGCGATGTTCCGAGTACCAGGATGAACAGGGCTGAAACGATAAAACGGATTGTTTTGGACGTTTTCATAATTATTCCTCTTTGATACGAATTTCTTTCATTACCGGCTGATGAAGGGATAGATCATACCTTTACCTTCCTGAATGCATGAACTGCCAGACCGACAACCAGGATACACAGAAGAGAAAGCAGCCCTATCTGGAAGAGGGGAACAGTTCCGGCCTGCATGAGGCGGATCCCGTCGATGGCAAAACTGAGCGGGTTTACATGTGCCACGGGCTGCAGCCATCCCGGCATCTGGTCGTACGGCATCATGGCTGAGGACGTGAAAAAAACCGGCATCGATACCATCGCATTCACCGCTGCATACTGGTCATGATCATCCACGTAAATTGCGACGGTTGTTGCGGCTGCGGAGAGAAGCGACCCGAATATGAAGAGGATCAGGTACGTCATGAGCAGCTGGACAGGAGAATATAACTGTGCCCCGAGGAGGAAGGCAAAACAGAGGATGATCGTTGACTGGATGAGTCCCCTGATCGTGATCACCAGGATCTTGCCGAAGAGGATACTCTCCCGGGGAGGCGGGAGAGCAAGGAACTTGTTGAAGAAACCGAGCATCCGGTCGAGGATAAGAAGTCCTCCCCCGGACAGGGAGGCCGAAAGGGTGGTCATCGCAAGGATCCCGGGGGTTACAAAGTCGATATAATCGTCGGTGAACCGTATCGGCAGGGCAAGACCGACAAATACCAGCCAGGCAGCAGGCATAACCATGGCAGAGATAAAACCCCACCTGCCCCTAAACCACCTGATGAGATCCCGACGGCAGTATACCAGGATTGGATTCATCCTCTCTTCCCCAGCATGTTTCGAAACGAACCCAACCTGAACGGACTGGTATCCTCTGCATTATCCACGAGGTGAAGGAACACGTCATCAAGCGAAGGTCTTCTGACAGACATGGCCTTTACCCGGACTCCTGCTTCGTTCAGGGCATCCTTTACGAGGGGAAGGGCAGTATCCCCGTGATCTGCATAAAAGACCAGTTCATCATCCTCGAGGAATGCGAATCTGACGCCGGGAATGGTGATACCTGAAAATTCACCGGAGATGGAGACAGATATCACGTCCTGCGAGATCATGCTCTTCAGGTTCTCCGGGGTATCGACTGCCTTGATTACCCCCCGGTCTATGATGGCAACCCGGTCACAGTACTTGTCTGCCTCGTCCATGTAATGGGTGGTTACAAAGATGCTCATGCCTGCATCCCGGAGCGTCCTGATGTGTTCCCAGATCTTTTTCCTGGCTGCAACATCCAGGCCAACCGTCGGTTCATCAAGGAACAGGACATGAGGGTTATGGACCAGTGCCTGTGCAAGTTCGAGACGCCTTCTCATCCCTCCTGAATACACCTTTGCAAAATCGTCTGCCCGGTCTGACAGTTCCAGTATCCGGAGGGCTTCTTCCGTTTTTTCTGCAGGTCTTTCGACACCGTAGAGTTCGGCGTACATCATGACGTTTTCCCGCCCGGTAAGCCGTACATCAACAGCCATATCCTGGGGGACATAACTGATGGAATTCCGGACATTTCGGGGATCTTTCCGCACGTCGAATCCGCAGACCTCTGCCGTTCCCTCGGTGGGCTCAAGAAGGGTGGTGAGCATAAGGACTGTCGTTGTCTTTCCCGATCCGTTTGGTCCTAAAATCCCGAAGATCTCATTACCCACGGTGAGGTTCATCCGGTTTACCGCACAGAGATCACCATACTTCTTCGTCAGGTTACAGGTGACAATGGTATGTTCAGCCGGGTTATGTTCTGTATTCTTCACTGGTATCGTCCTGGTTATCACATGGAGATTGTTTCTCCCGCCCGTTTCCAGTCGGGAAGCACGTACCGTCCGGCATCGGTGGTAATGAACTGCATCGGCACCCCGTACACGGAGATGATATGCTCCTCGGTCATGACTTCATCCCTGGTGCCGATGCTTACGATCCGGCCGCCATCCAGCAGCATGACCCGGTCGGCGTAGTGATAGGCAAAATTCAGGTCATGAACCGCCACGAGTACCGATTTTTGCCCTGAACCGGAGATCTTCCTGATCATGGAGAATACTTCTATCTGGTGCCTGATATCCAGGGCACTGGTGGGTTCGTCAAACAGGTAATACTCAGGCTCCTGTGCGATCGCTCTCGCGATGAAAACCCGCTGGCGTTCCCCGCCTGATAACTCGGTCAGCATCTTCTCTGACATCGGCATAATATTAAGCTGGTTCATTGCTGCATCCACTTTATCAAGGTCATTCTGGGTTAAAGACCACTGCACATGGGGACGCCGGCCGAGGATCACCGCCTCCAGCACCGTGGCAGAGGTCAGGTACTGGAAATCCTGGGGGACATACCCGATCTTCTTCGCCTTCTCGTTCTTCGTGATCTCATCCAGGTTCCTGTTGTCCATGCAGAGGGAACCGGAGAAGGGATCCAGGATTCCGGCAAGGGTCTTGATGAGGGTGCTCTTTCCGGAACCGTTCGGGCCGATGATACAGAGTACCTCTCCTTTTGCAAGGGAGAAGGAGATATCGGTCAATACCTGGACTGAACCGTATTTTACCGACAGGTTATCGATATGCAGGGTCATGGTGCCTCCTTCACGTTATCACCCGGTGCTTGCCCCGCAGAATGAGGAACATGAAGAATATGCCCCCGATGACATACATGATTACGCCAACCGGGATCTCGATGGGGTCCATCACGGTCCTTGCTGCCGTATCAGAGATGAGGAGGATCAATGCCCCGATCAATGCTGAGCAGGGGATGAGGTACCGGTTGTCGTTGCCGATGAGCATCCTCCCGATATGGGGACCCATAAGACCGATAAACCCGATGATCCCGGTGAATGCCAGACAGGCAGATGCTGCGAGGGTGGATACGAATAATCCGGTCATGCGAAGTCGGTTCACGTTCACCCCGAGATTCTTTGCCACGTCATCCCCCGCGGAGAGGCTGTTGAGATCCCAGGCAAGCGACTCGAGGTACAGGAAACAGAGCAGGGCAATCGGTGCAACAATGACAACCGATCCCCAGTTAGCCCCCCACATACCCCCCATCAGCCAGAGAGTTATCTCCCGGAGTTTCTCATCGTTCGTAAGGTACTTCAGGATCATGACCCCGGCGGTGAATATGTACCCGATCACCACCCCGGCAAGGATCAGGGTCGCACTGGAGGATCCTTTCATCCGGGATATGGCGTATATGAGGAGAATCGAGAGCCATCCGAGGAAGAATGCACAAAGAATAATCACGTAATTCTGGAATTCAGCCGGGATGAACGGAAGCAGTGATGCCCCGAAGACGATTGCCATTGCAGCCCCGAATGATGCTGCCGAAGAGAGACCCAGGGTAAACGGGCTTACGAGCGGATTGCGGAGGAGTGCCTGCATCACACACCCGGCTACTGCAAGACTTACCCCGGTAAGGATTGCCAGGAGTACACGGGGCATCCGGAAGTCGATGACGACGATCTTCTCGGACTGGGCACTCTCCAGGAGACCGGGATCTGCAACGGCCTGGTAGAGTATGGTGACGATCCGGTCAAACGGGAGGTGATAGGATCCGGCGTTGAGGGCATAGATAGAAGTGAGAATGAGAAGAACAAGAAGTGAGAACATGAGCAGTATCTTTCGTTTCTTCCCGGCAAGGTATTGGGATCCGGGCTGAATTGTTCCGGTTTTCATATCATCCTCTTTTGTATGCATATAGGTATTCCGAAATCCACATTAGGTATTCAATTAATTTTATAAATTGTTACCTTTTTGTTTTTTTTAAGAAAAATGGGGTGTAATCCCAGGATTGATTATACCAATAACAAAACATCAAAGCCTGGTAGTAAATTTCCTGAAAAAGACGACACAGACACAAAGCACGACAACAGATAGTCCGGCGATGATACCGATACCGATATAGGGGATAACCCCGGATGCTATGCTTCTTACCGAGTCTATAGCAAAACTCAGGGGATTTACATGGGCGATGATTCGAAGCCATTCAGGCATGACATCGTACGGCATGAGGGCACTCGATGTAAAGAACAACGGCATGGAAATCATTGCGTTTACCGCCCCGTAAGAGTCATACTCCCCGATCATGAGGGCGATAGTTGTAGCGATCCCGGAGAACAGAAATCCAATGAGAATCAGAATAACCACGATAGCAATGTACCTGGCAAGATCAAGGATTGTTGCACCAATCAGTACCGCGATACACATGATAATGAGAGCCTGGAGCAACCCCCGGGTAGTAATAAACAATATCTTCCCAAAGAGGATACTCTCGTGGGGTGTCGGAAGGGCAAGGAATTTATTCAGAAAACCCAGCAGGTTATCGTACAGGAGCAATGATCCCCCGGCCATCGAGGCATTAAAGACCGTCATGATGATTATCCCGGGAGTCAGGAAATCCACGTAATTATCCGTGAACCGAATGGGCATTGCAAGCCCTACGAAGATGAGCCAGGCTGCCGGAAGCATAAGGGTCGATACCACGTTGATCTTTGTCCTGAGCCACCTGGTCAGTTCACGTTCATAAAAGTATAAAACAGCCTTCATCGGCGTCTCCTGAGCATGGTCCTGAATTTGACATCGTTGAACCGCCCGGTATCCTCCTGGATTGATACCGAATCAAGGAAAACATCATCAAGGCTGGGTTCTTTAAGGGAGAGAGAATGGACCTTCAGCCCCTGATCAAGGAGGCTGGATACCAGGGACGGAATTACCTCATTTCCTGAATCTGATAGGAAAGAGAGGGTTTCTCCTTCCTGCTTATCAAATATGATCCCGGGAATTGGTACCGGCGTGTACGTTCCGGTTACCCGGACGGTAATGACATCCTTTACGAGGTGATTCTTGAGATGTTCGGGCGATCCGATGGCGACAATATGCCCCTTGTCGATGATGGCAATCCGATCACAGGCTGCATCTGCCTCTTCGAGGTAATGGGTCGTCACAAATACCGACATCCCGTTCTTCCGGAGATTATTGATATGGTCCCAGATCTTTTTCCGAGCTGCCACATCAAGGCCAACCGTCGGTTCATCGAGAAAGAGGACTTCGGGTTCGTGGACAAGAGCCTGTGCCAGTTCGAGCCTTCGTCTCATACCCCCCGAGTAATTCCTCACCGGATCATCAGCCCTGTCAGAAAGGTTCATCACCTCGAGGACGTCATCGATCTTCTTTTCCCGGTTCTTTACCCCGAACATCTTTGCAAAAAACCTGATATTCTCCCGCCCGGTAAACTTGATATCCACTGCCATCTCCTGGGGGACATAACTGATCTTTTCCCTGACTTTTCCAGGCTCTTTTTTTATGTCAAAGCCACATATAGAGGCTTTTCCCCCGGAGGGTTCCAGGAGGGTGGTGAGCATCCGGATGGTAGTGGTCTTCCCCGAACCGTTCGGACCGAGAAGCCCGAA
>JAJRBL010000283.1 GCA_028679485.1 Methanospirillum sp.
CTATATGCTTGATAAAGAACTGGCAACCAGGGTGTACACCCCTCCCGTGACGACAAGGGCATAATTCCTCTCCTTTTTTAATATACCTCGGCGCTTGCACTGGGATCATAGGGGTTCGTCCGTACTGCAAGCGAGTAGAGGTACGGATAATTCCGGTACAGATAATCCATGTATGCCACCCACTCCCGGGTGAGATTTCCGTACACCCTGCTGATATCACCCATGAGATGGAGACGGTCTGACTGAACAGGCTCTCTCAAATCCTTCCTCTGTTCAAGTTCTGCAGCCAGGTGAAACGTTGACTGGAGCAGACCGGTAAAACTCTGGTGCTCGAGCAGTACCGGATTTTCCATCAGCCGAAGAAGGAAATTTCTTTTTTCGTTAAGAAAATGGTGGATTTCAGGGAGATCTACCTGTGAGGGATCAAGCTGAAACTGGTATTCCCCGATGTTTTTTTTCATCCTCCCGGTTTCCGGAGGCACATTTGGCTGAAGGAGAAGTTCCCGGCTTAATACTTCCCGCCCAGGATCGGCAGGTATGATAAGGGAGAGCAGGTTATCTCCCACTTCCGTATAAAAAATGCCAATCACCATGTTGAGTTTATCCAGACGTTCTTTCCTGGCGCGGCGTGACAGCAATCCATTAATCACCAGCGTTACCAGGAGAACGTTAATGAACAGAAAACCGAATGAGTTGAAGACGTACTCCACGGTTCCGGGGATATTATCGATGAAGTATAATTTCGCCAGGTATACAAGGGCAGAACAACTGAGAAGGGCCACGCCCAGCCGGATTTGCCAGGATATTTCCTGCATACAGTACCTTGGCACAGGTACCAATAAACACTCATTACCAATAAGCGAAAAAAAGAATGTGGATTTAGGAGACTGACATGCCACGAATACTCTCTGAAAAAGACATCGATCTTCTCTCACGCCTGGCTCCGGAGTTCGACGGGGAATCGTGCAGAGGTTCCGGAATGCCCTATAAATCGCTGCTGCCTCCTCTGGCAAACCATTACGCGAGAGATCCCGAAGATTTCAGGGAGAGACTTAAGCGACTTACGGCAGAAGATCTGGAATACATCGCCAACCTGGTCTTCAGCGGCGAGGAGAGTCTTCATTGTATTCCCCCTGATTATTACCTTGTTCTGGAGGCAGAAGTCTCCGGGAAACTCGGTGATGAAACGGCCAGACGACTCGGGGGATACTATGCCCTTTCCTGTGAATAGGCACGGATAATATCTATAGCACCAAATAGCATCATACCAGAAGATAATATATGAAGAATGGAAAGGTCTGTTTCATTACCCTGCTTTTCATGCTGATGTGCATAACCGGCAGCGTGCAGGCATATATCATCACCATTAATGCCCCTGAAACGGTGGTGAAAGGAAGTCCGCTCATTGTAAGCGGGACGACCACGTTTCCGGAGGATTCATACTTCGATCTCGTCCTGTTTTATTCCAAATACACCGCATCAGAGATCACCCGCAAGACCGTCATCGTCGATCCGACCCAGCAGTTCAGGATCGATTTCGACACCAGGGATCTGGAAAAAGGACAGTACAAAGTCGAGGTTTACAATATCATATCAGATAACGAGAATTACGTTGAAAGCCAGCTCGGGTCGTCTTCGGTGATCAGGAGAGTTATCCAGGTAACCGATCGTTCAGGCGAGATCACCATCACCTCACCGGAGACCCAGCCCCTCTCCCAGGCACTCACCATATCGGGAAGAATGAAAGATATCGGTGACGGTGTTCTTACCCTCAGGATCTTCGGGCCTGACCAGTATACCAACGGCCCTGAACAGGTGAGAACCAGCAAGGGATACACGGGAAACGACGGGGAATTCTCAACCACCATCAAGGTTCCGGGTCCGGGCGAGTACCAGGTCAGCATTTCAGACAAAAACGGATATATCGGGGAATATCCGTTCACGGTGACAGGTGAAACCCCCGAAGAGACAGAGACTGTACAGCCGACTGCATCGATCACTCAGACACCGGCGGAGACACCGGATGTAACACCGGAAAAGACCATCCCGGAGACACCCTCCCCGACGCCGACCAAATCCCCGTTGTCGATAACTCCGGTGATATTCTCAATCGTGACTGCCCTGCTTGCCCTGTATGTAACCGGAACTGAGAGAAGAAAGAATCAGTAACCTTTTTTCAGCCGGATATAGTCCAGAACGAGGAGAACAATAATTACCAGCAGGGCACCGGCGATAACCCCGATAGCGATATCTCCCCATGAAATAAACGGCGTGACAGATCCCCGAATGGACTCATCCATCACCGGAAGAGGGGCAGCAGCAGGGAACGGGGCGTTCTGCACACTCTTTTCCATGGCATACATCCCCGTACCTGCATACCCTTCACCTGCGACATCCTGCATGGCACTGTTGGCCAGTACCAGGTTTGTCTCGCGACTTGCCTGGATCAGGGTCATCGCATACAGGATAACGGATACCATAAAGGGGAGAGAGAAGAGTGCGGCACACCGGGTCAGAACCGCCCTGATATCCTGGCTTTTCGAGGATACGATTAACACCTGGTCAATGATCCGGTATACCTTCATCTCGCGGCCTTTGACGCTGTACCTTGTCCTGCTCACCTCGATAAGGCCTGCAGCAACGAGATTCTCAAGATGATACATGACCGTGGATACCGGGATCGCCAGTTCTTCGGCAAGGACATTGGCGGTAACCTCGCGTCCCTCCATCGAACCCATGATCTTCCCTGCAGTCTCGCTGGCAATCGCTTTCCCGATCAACCTCGCCTGTTCATCGTCAGGCGACAGTAACCTGATCTTCTTCAGGTCACCCTCCTCTTGCTGTACCTCTTCAAACATGCAATGCTGTTTTTATGAGTCTTTCCCCGGCGGCAACAGCCTCATCTATCCGCGAAACATCAGGTCCGCCACCCTGGGCGAGGTTTGGTTTTCCTCCCCCTTTTCCCCCCAGAATGACACAAATCTCCTTTATGAGATCCCCTGCCTTAATTCCCGGATTTCCTGATGATACCACCACAC
>JAJRBL010000028.1 GCA_028679485.1 Methanospirillum sp.
ACTCGGGCATTGCCCAGTTTTTTGAATAACTCCTGGTCTCTCCCGCCCCGAGGTGGGTATCCGTGATATCTCCCCCGAGCTGGGTTCCTATCTCATCTTCTCTTCCTGCCCTGACAAGGTATGCCCGTAATTTATACCCCGGGGCTTCACGATTGCCCTTATTCTGGACCGTGATGGAGACCTTCAGTACCTCATTAGGGATTGTTCCAAGAGGAATCTCTTCCATTTCTGAAATATCCATTGAGATTCCGGCATCAACGATGGCAAGATCCGGTCCTGAAGCAATTGAATCTGAATGAGTGGTATTCTCTGCCGAGGCATTCGGTACTATCACTATCAAACAGAAGATAACACACGTGAAAAAAAAGAGTAAATACTTTAGACGCGTATTTTTTCGATTCGCTCTCACATAATTTCTCATTATATCCCCACCGCCAGTATTACCCCCTAACCGGCAATAATTGAATATTGTTCTTCGTAAATAAAAAACGTATGTTCTTGATCTGATGAACAAATAGATTTGAACTAATTATAAGGTTATGCGAGGGGGGTGATTTGAACACCCGGACCCCTTCGGGAACGGACCCTAAATCCGTCGCCTTTGACCTAGCTCGGCAACCCTCGCCCTAAAAGTGAAGAAGTTTAGGCTGCTTCCGGAGTGGTTCTTCCTTCCATCTCCTGCCGGACCTGCTGCTGTAGTTTTTCAAACTTCTCCTGCAGCATTTTCTCCTGTTTTTCGATGGATCGGATTCTTATCTCGAGCATCTCAATCTTTTCGGTAACCTTTCCGATGACATCAGCACGCGGTTTCTGCATGACGACCGTCCCCACGCTCATATACACCACCGCGGAATCCTCAGCATCGTTCAGTTCTTCTACAGCCCTGCGTGCTTCCTGGGCTGCCAGTTCATACTGGTTTTTTTGAGAGAGGATAGCCTGCATCTGCTGTTGCATCTGCTGGAGCATATTAATCTGGTTTTGCATTTTTGGCGAAATATTCTGCATCGTTTACATCCTCCGTTTCATCTTTCTCCTGATCTTCCTGTGGTCTGTACCATCTCTTCTGCGATCTGGACCAGCCGTAACCACGAGTTCAGGGATGCACGAAGAGCCGTGATATCATCTGCCTGTATCCGGATCTCAAGTTTTTCAGGAGAGATTATCCTGCATGTCCCCCATGATCGTCCATCAGGGGTTTCATCCGATTCGGGAATCAGAGATGCTGCTATAATTGTCGCATCTTTTGTATAAAAACAAAAGGATGCTTCATGCCGCATGGATCTCACCAGGACTGATGATCAGCCGCATGGATCTCTTCTGAGGTCCGTCAAATGATACATACAGGTTTTTTTCAGGTTTGTACTGTACCCGGCAGCATGGCGGGAGTGTCTCTGCAAGTACTTTATCTGATGTGACAATCCCCCGGCAGAGTCCCTGTTCCCTGATACCCGGTTCGCATTCTGTTATGATCCTGCACAGTACCGGTGCATGCTCATGGTACAGGACAAGACAGATATCTCCCTTGTGCTGTTCTACCACGATGAAGTACTCGTGTTCATCGGCAATATCACGGAGTCCCCGTTTGCCCCTTGAAATATACGAGCATTCCATGGCAAAAGCGAGATCCTTCGCTATAGATCTGATAAGTGGTGTGGATCGACGGGAGGTGGTGACCAGGGTCATCTGGCCTTAAGTTCTTTTATAGCCGCTCCCCGTTCTTTAAAAAGGATCCGGTGACCACAAAATGGGCATCGGACATTGATATCTATCTCTACCTTTTGTTTACACCGGGCACACTTGTACGACCCAGGCATGTATGATTATGCCTCCTTGATCGTCCGTTCTATGGTCCTGAGTGCAACCTTCAGGTTCGGAGTGACCGGGACATATGCGCCTCCGGCAAATTTGAACGAGCATTTTCTACATTCCCAGATACCGGTACCGATTCGTTTTACTGACACGGTGTCACAACGGGGACAGGTATGAGTTGCTTTCGAGATCAGTTCGACGTCTCTTACGCGTTTCCTGATAAATCTGCCGTATCTGGCACCGAATCTGCCAGTGGAGCCGGAAACCCGTCCTTTTGCCTTCATCTTCATTCTGGCCATGTCCAAAACCTCTATTGATGTCCTCTTTTATTTGCTTCAAATCCACTTATAGTTACTTGATGATCTTTGTCTCTGCATTCCCCTGACTGATCCGGTTGATGAGATCGTAAAAATCGTTCTGGATTCCTGCAGGAATTGTTACCACGCAGATCCAGGATCCGTCTTTCTGCCATTCTTCCTTCTCGATGGTTGCCGCAGAGGATATTTCACCATAGGCACGCGGTGCATAATCAGCAGGGATCCTGACCGCTACTTTTAACTCTTCGAATTTTATCGGAATGAGCGGCCGGAGGGCTTTCATGGTGTCCCTGACCAGTTCTTCAAGACTTCTGAACGGATCGATATGCACCTTTGCCTCTTCCATTGCCATATCTATTCGCTGCGGGGGATGCGGGTGGCCGGTCTGCGGGTTGACCGCATTCCGGGAGATAAAGGTAATTACCTGCCGGCGTTTTTCTGCAGTCATGACCTTCCGCTGTTCGGCAGTAAGGTGTATCTCCCCTTTTTTGATGATCTGAATGGCGATTGGTTCGAAGTCGGTGGTCTTGAAGACTTTTTTCAGTGATTCTTCCGAAGCACGGTCAGCCTGGGAAGCATTTTCGAATACGTTCAGGGCTGCGACCGCATCCTCTATCGGGATCTCTTCTCCCTGTCGTATTCGTGAAGCGATATCCGGATCTACAAGTATCTCAAACCGTTCACCATGGCTTTCAAGTTTTGCCACCACTGCATCATCTAATGATATCATCGGTATGCCACCCCTGTACGGTTTCGTTACGGTTGTTGTTCAATGTATGAAGCAACTTCTTCCCGCGACATTTTCCTGAATACTTCCTCCTCCCTGGTTATAACCCCGATCTCGACGGTATTGACGTCAAATTTCCCCTCGGTAGCCTCGTGCAATGCCTTTAATCCCAGGACAATTGCCTCGTCCAGGGTG
>JAJRBL010000284.1 GCA_028679485.1 Methanospirillum sp.
CTGGGCCATCAGCCGTTCTGCAATCGCCTTGACCTGCTGGGCTTCTCCCTTGACCAGAAGAATCTCCACACACCTGTTATGGGTTACGTGAGAATGCAACGATGCCTGAATAAGCTCCATGTAATCATGCTGGATATCTGTTATCGATCCAACGAGCCCCCTCTGATGATGGTCATATACCAGGGTTATCACTCCCTGACGAGGCCCGGAAAGATCAGCCATCCATTTGTGATACCGGATATACGATCTGATTGCGTCACGGATTCCCTCTGATCTGGATGAATACCCTCTCGTCTTGAGGATCTGATCAAAACTCTGGAGAAGATTTGATGGGAGTGATACTCCGATACGGGACAGATCATGTTCATACTGGTCATCGGTATCAGTATCAGCAAAACTTGGACACATGCTGATTACTATTTGTGTATTATCGTATATTTTTTTCTTACGATGTATGTACCCCGCTATGCCAGGTCATTTAACTCTCCCGGTTAGTTCACCAGGATTACAGGAATTATGGGGATAAATCCGGAATTTCTTTCATAGTGCGTTCCGGTTTGATGTATTGCATGACATAAAGAGCACGATGAACCTGTTTTCCCCGTACCTGCATCTGCCATGTGCGCATTACACCGGATATGCAGATTAAACAGGTAAAAAGTGATACCAGTTCATCGTGGGTAAAAAAATGGACCAGAATTCCTGTTCCTTTCATGAATGTTCCCGGCTCAATCTCATTTCCCTTTCCGTACCGAAGATCCTCCCTTCCGAAGACGGTTACGACAAGCCTTCCTTTGGGGCAGAGAACCCGTGAGATCTCACCGGCCACCCGGTCCCGATCCTGCTTCTCCAGGTGTCCGATGAGGTGATGGGCATCAGCAGAGTCCGCGACCTGGTTTTTCAGGGGAAGATATCTGGCATCTGCACAAATGAACAGGATATCCAGGAGGCATGGATCCTTCTTGCAGAGAAGAATCGCCTCCAGAGAAAAATCGATCCCAATAAGGAACTTTCCGGGGGTTAATGCCCGTCTCAGGTTTTTCCCGTCCCCGCATCCGAGATCGAGGAACACTCCCTCCCCTGTCCCTGCGGTCTCCTCAAGCGGCGAATTTCCCCAGAGTCTTCCTTTCATACGGTATTGGGTATCCCACGCGATCTGCTGATCTGGAATAACCTGGCCGGCCATTCTTATCAGATAAGCCGGTAGGTTTCCAGGTTCATCGGTGAGGTGGTCTGGATATGGAGTTTTTTATAGATTGAAGAAGCCAGGTCGATCGTTTTGTTTTCATCGCCGTGGATGGCGAATATTTTTTCAGGTTTCGGCTGCATGTGGGAGACGAAATTCATGAGCTGACGCCGGTCGGAGTGACCGGAAAATCCATCCACCGTGATACAGTCGAGGTTTACAACAATCGTCTCCCGGTTTCCTATCGGTATCTCACGCCATCCCTTCTGGATTCTCCGTCCCAGTGTTCCGTCTGCCTGGTAACCGACAAACACGAGACAGTTTCGTTCATCATCTGCCAGATTGCGGAGATATTCCATCACCGGCCCGCCGTTGAGCATACCACTTGTCGTGATGATGACACAGGGATCGCCGGTGATGACCTTCTCCCTCTTTTCAGAAGAATCAACCTGTTCGAAGCACTCGGCCAGGAAGGGGTTGTGTCCTTCTTTGAATATGAGATTGCGAAGTTCTGAATTGAGATATTCCGGGTAGGTGGTATGGATGGCTGTCGCTTCCTTGATCATTCCATCAAGGTATACCTTCACCGGCGGGAATTTTCCTAGACGCATCCCCTCCTCAATGGCAAGCATTACCTCCTGCGATCTGCCTACGGCAAAGGCCGGGATGATGATCTTTCCTCCACGCCCGAGAACTTCACGGAGTACATCATAGAGGCGTTCTTCAGCCTCGTTCCGTGCAGGCTGCATATCCTGCGATCCGCCGTATGTTGATTCCATGAAGAGTGATTCCAGCCTTGGGAAATGGTTCATGGCAGCATTGAACAGTCTGCTTTTCCCGTAATGGAGATCGCCGGTGAAAGCAACGTTATAAAGGCCGTCGCCGATATGGAAGTGGGCAATTGCGGAACCCAGGATATGCCCGGCGTTATGGAACGTGAGTTTGATATCAGGGGCTATATCAGTAACACACCCGTAATTCAGCACGATGGAGTGTTTTATGTATTCCTTCACTTCATTTGATGAATACGGGATGGTTTTTCCCTCTTTGTTGACCACATCCAGGTAATCGAGCTGGAGCATTGCAGCAAGATCCCTTGTCGGGGGAGTGGAGTACACCGGCCCTTCATACCCGTATTTATACAGAAGGGGGATGTACGCGCAATGGTCGAGATGTGCATGGGTGAGAACCACTGCATCGAGCTGGGAGAGCGGATGTATCTCGGGGACGTACAGGTAGGGTGTTGCCTCAAGATTGTCAGGTTTTTCCCCGCAATCGATGAGTACCCTGCTTTCCGGGGTTGAGAGGAGAAAAGCAGCCCTTCCTACCTCGCGGCAGCATCCAAGCATCGTGACCCTGATCCACTGGTCTTTTGCAATGACATCCCGGTGAATCCGCCTGCCAATCCTCCGTAAAAGTTCTTTCCTCTCCTGATGGGCAGCCCTCAGGTATTGTCTCACCTGCTTTACCGTGCTGCTCTCGATCGGCGGAGTCCTGACAACTTTTGGCGTCCATCCTATTTCACGGGTGATATCCCTGAGAGTGGACCCGTTCTTCCCGATAACGACACCCGGCTTTTCAGCCTCGATAAGTACCTCACCACTGTCTGCTTCGAAGAAGATATCGGTAATACCTGCACTTTCTCCGACTACCCGGCGAATAGCTGATGAAGCCCGTTCGGGATCTTCAAGAATGGTAGGACGAACGACGATTCGTTTACGAAGATCGCGTGCCAGTATCTTGATGAGATCTTCCTGGTCAGCAAAAGTCTTCGGATCGTCCGTATATATAACAAGTTCAGGCCCTTCAAATTCTACCGATGCAACATTGATTCCTTTCGGTACTTTCTTTTTTATCTTTTCATGAATATCCTTAAGTCTTTCCTCAATTAGCATAAAACCGTCCCAAAAAAGTAATAAAAAATCTTCAAAATAGTCTAATTTGGCATTAATACACTGATTTCTTCATCAGATAATTCACGGTAGGATTCGTGCGTGACTACTACTACTGCTATTCCCTCTCCTGATCCTGCATCACGCTTGATTGCTGACCGGAGTGCCCGTATGGCCAGTTCTACCGCCGAATTTTCGTTTATACCGGATTTATACCGATCCTCAAGAACCCCGTAAGCCATCGGAGAGCCGGATCCGGTCGCAACGATACCGTCTTCCCTGCCGGACCCTCCTACTGCATCAACCGAGAAGAGAACCGGACCGGTTTCGTCTACTCCTCCGATAAGCAGCTGGACATAATACGGGTAAAACCGATTCCCATGGAGAATATTCGAAAGAAGGGTGGAAGCAGCCTGGACGCTGATTCGCTTACCCCTCCTGATCTCGTAGAGATTTGCCTCGACAGTCATCAATCTTGCAAGCTGCTGTGCGTCTCCGACACCTCCGGCAGTTGTGAGTCCGATCCGAGGTGCTACCTGGTAAATCTTCTTCGCCGTTTTGTTTGATATAAGATATCCCATTGTAGCACGCTTTTCACTGGCGAGCACAACACCGGAATCAAAAACAATTCCAACCGTTGTGGTCCCTTTCATTGTATCATTCTGTTCGACCATAATGGACTCCAGGAATAATGAATAAAATACGAAAGTATTGCAGAAGCAAAAATGCCTAAGTTACAAGTAACTTGCAATAATTTAAATTTTTTTATTGATATTTCTCATCAAGCAGGACTTTGATAAGTTCCCGATCAAAGAGAATGCTTTTCAGCCGGTTGTCGCCGTTTACTATCGGCAGCTGGTCGACACGTGCACGTTTCATCTTCAGGGCACATTCACTGACCTCTGCGTTGGGAGGAACCATGACGACATTGGTGATCATTGCAGTTTTCACCGGCCTGTTGGGCAACTGGACCCTTGAGATCCCGTAACTGATGTGATGCACATCGCGGATACTTTCCCAGGTCCATTCATCATCATCGGTTCCCGTGGTTGAAAAATCTGATGTCTCAACCGAGTCTTCTATCATGGCACACCTGATGAGATCACGTTCGCAGATGATGCCCTGCAGCTTGGACTCCTTGTTCAGGATCGGAATTGCTTCGAATCCCGAAATTTCCATGATTCTTCCGACAAGGGGGAGCGGTGTCTCCTCCCAGAGAGCGAAGGTGGGACTGGTAAAGATATCCTTGATCTCATCTTCAATCTTCATCCTGGCAATCGCAAGGACGAGATCTGCCACACTGATAAGGCCGACCAGCTTGGTTGCATCATCGATTACCGGAAGCCTGCGGACATTATGTTTCCGCATAAGTCTCGCTGCCTCCGTAAGGGGAACGTTGTAATGGATGGTCAGCGGTTCGGGGGTCATGAGGAGTGCAAGCTGATTCTCCTCGGATTTGTGAAGCAGGTCTTTCCTGGTTATTATCCCGACAAGCCGCCCATCCTTCAATACAGGAACACCACTGATCCCGGTTCTTTTTAGGATCTTAAGTACATCATCCCGGTTTCCGGGTATCTCTACAGAGACGACATCCGTGGTCATGTAGTCAGATACCAGCGGGATTGTCACTATGATCTCACCACCAGCACTGAAACCTTGCTGTGTTCCACTACAAATGAACTGACACTTCCGATGAGAATCCGGTCGATGTTACTTTTCCCGTGGGATCCCATGACGATGAGGTCAGCATTGATCTTATCAGCCTTTGACAGGATGGTGTCACCTGCATGGCCCTGTTCAAAATAGGTAGTGACCTCGATGTTTTTTCTTTTTGCTATCTCTTTGATCTTGTCAAGGGCTGTAGTTCCTTCCTGTTCCAGCAGACTGTACATGATCTCCAGTTTACTGTCCATCGGTATATCCGTAAACAGGCCGCTTTCCACAACATAGATGGCATGAAGGCTGGCTTTCCAGGCATGTGCCTGTTC
>JAJRBL010000285.1 GCA_028679485.1 Methanospirillum sp.
GTCATGGAGTTCGATTATCCAGCCGGGTGAGGGTTTTCCCATGGATCCGTACCTGGGCTGCATACCCGGGAATGTCCCGATACAGAGGACCGTTTCGGTCTGTCCGTATCCTTCGTAGATTTCCAGACCGGTGGCATCATTCCAGGCTTTTATGACCTCGGGATTGATCAGTTCCCCGGCGCTGACACAATGACGCAGTTCTGAAAAGTCGTATTTCCTGAGATCTGCCATGATGAGCATCCGGTAGATGGTTGGTGGTGCACAGAAGGTTGTAATTCCGTATCTCTCGATAAGCGGAAGGAGTTCGGTTGCATTGAACTTGTTCCGGTAATCGTACACAAATATGGCAGCACCCTCGATCCATTGTCCGAATAGTTTTCCCCATGCGGATTTTGCCCATCCGGTATCCGAAACCGTGAAATGGAGATCGTTACTCCTGATGTCATGCCAGAACCGTGCCGTCACGATATGACCGAGGGGATAGGCCTGTGAATGAAGTACCATTTTTGGATCCCCGGTGGTGCCTGATGAGAAGAAGATAACCATGGGATCTGCGGATCTTGTCTTGCGCAGGCCCTTCAGGTTGATGATCCTGGACGAGACCGGGGCAGGATAGGTGAGTTCATTCCGATACGAAATCCAGCCGTCGCGTTCTCCGTCAACCACCATTCTTTTCTGGAGCGTCGGGCATTGGGAGAGGACTTCATCGACCTTGTGGGCATTCTCCATGTCGGTGATCACCATCTTTGTCTCGGAGGTGTTGATCCGGTATGCCAGGTCCTTTGGCGTGAGCATAGTCGGGGCAGGGATGTACACGATCCCTATCTTGATCAGCGCCACGGTCATGAACCACCATTCCGGCACCCGGTGAAGCATGATCAAAACCCGGTCACCCTTGTTTATCTTGTATTTTAGAAGCATGTTGACGATCTCGTTCGATCGCCTTGAGATATCACGGAATGTGAAGAATTTTTCCGCACCACTCTGGTCGGTCCAGACCATCGCCAGTTTGTTACGGTCCTTGCGTGCCCAGGCATCAACCACATCAAAGCCGAAATTGAAATATTCAGGTATTTCTATCCGGAAGTTGCGGTAGGTTTCATCGTAGTTCTGCAGGTTATGCCTTACTGCTGCAGGAGAGTCATCGATTATCGGACTGGACTGACCACAGGGATAAATCCCATATCCCGATAATTTTCTCAGTTGCCTGGTGCAGGCCTCGTTAATCCAGTCAGATCGCGAGATCTGCCTTACAACGCATTCCTGATCAACCCGCCGGGTGAGATCATCATTCATTGTAACTGAAAACCGAACCATCAGGTATAATCTGGTGCACCAAAAATTAAAAGAGTTGTGAAGTGATGAACCAGTTTTTTATCAGTGAAAAATAACGGGGTGTTTAATCGCCGGAGGAATTTCCCTCTCTCACCATGGATATGGCTTTTTTCGGGCATTCTGCCGCACAGATGCCGCATCCCTTGCAGAAGAGGAGATCTATCTCGTATTCGTCTGATATTACCCCGTCAGGGCAGTACATGGCGCACATACCACAGGCGTTGCATGCATCTTTGTCAACAACCGGCCTGAATACCCTCCATGTTCCGGTATTGCCGCACGCCCCCTCGCGGGGCAGGGAGATTGCGAGCCTTTCTCTGGTCATTTCAGATCAACTCCTCGTAGGCCATCAGGGCTGCATTCAGGTTTCTTTCGTCAGAGAACATCTCCTTTATTGCAGCACTGGCTGATTCACGCGAGAACAAACCCATCTTTGCAAGGGCACCTATCACCGGGGTATTCAGGATCGGATTTCCCGCAACGATGAGGTTCAGTTTCAGTGCGATCCCGGTGAGATCGACGTGCCTGACCCTGTACCCTGCTGCTTTCTCCGGAATATCCGGTGCATTGATCAGGACATCACCGTCCGGCTTTAACCCTTCAAAGACGTTCACCAGGTCGATGATGGAGGGATCCAGCACCACGATGAGATCGGGGTTGTGGATCTGCGAGTAGATCTTTATGGGTTTTTCATCGATCCTGATAAACGAGACGATCGGGGCCCCCCGGCGCTCTGCACCGTAGAACGGGGCTGCAGTAGCAAACTTTCCATCCCTGAATGCTGCCAGCGCCATGAGTTTGGCTGCAGTAACGCCCCCCTGTCCTCCCCTGGAATGAAGTCGTATCTCGTACATCAGGCATCCACCCCGAACCAGGACTCCTGTCCGACACGCCGGTTACGTACAAATCCTGCGATGTCATGGTAGGTTACCTCCTGTCCGCCGAGACCGGCGATGACATTGAAGCATTCCCTCCCTGTTTTTGCCTTGATCGAGGAGGCGAGGATTCCCCCGAAGCCGAACGAGTAATTCCTGTCGATCACCACCAGTTCCCGGTCTCCCAGATCTAAATCCGGGAACGGCCGGATCCATCGTACCCGCATGGAACCTGCCTTTATTCCCTCGCTTCTGAGGATATCCACGGCGACTTCTGCCTCTTTTCCCAGCGTTCCCATGGCGATAATGAGAATCTCGGCATCTTCGCACCGGTAATCGTCTGTCCACGAGTACCTGCGCCCGAACTTCGATGCAAAAACCTCTTCGGTCTCCCTGATCACGGCAACCGAGTCGCGCATCGAACGTTCGATGTCGTACCTGATACGGAAGTAATCGGTTGAAGAGGTCATGCATCCGTACCCGGCAGGTTTCTCCGGGGTGATCGCGTGATCGAGGACAAGCGGTGGGATAAAGTCCCCGGCCGGGTTCTCCTCGAGTTGCTGGGAGATATGGGAGAGCGAGAATCCGTCAAGGTTCACCATTACCGGCAGGTAGACTCTCCTGTCCTCGGCGATGCGGAATGCCATCAGGGTAGCATCATATGCCTCCTGCACGGTCGCGACATACACCTGGAGCCAGCCGGTATCCCGTGTCTGGAGTGCATCGGTGTGTTCAGCCCAGACATTCCAGCCTGGCCCGACGGCCCGGTTTACGTTTGCCATTACTACCGGCAGACGGGCCCCCGCTGCCCAGTTCACCATCTCGTGCATATAGAGGAGACCGTGGGAACTGGTTGCCGTGAATGTCCGGACGCCGGTGATACTGGCACCGATACAGGCGGCCATCGCCGAGTGTTCACTCTCCACCGGTATGTATTTCGCTTTAAGGCTTCCGTTTGTTACGAAATTTGCGATCTGCTCAACGATCTCGGTCTGCGGGGTGATAGGATATGCTGCAACGACCGCAGGCGATGCCTGTTTCACCGCTGCTGCAACGGCATTATTCCCTGTTGAAATGGTCAGCATGTTCCCTCCGCCTCGCGTTTTAAAAGATTGAGGTTGCGTTCCATGGCTGCACGTACTGCTTTTATCCGGTCTTCCGTCATCCCCGAGAACCTTCCCTGCATTTTGAGGTACTCCTCAAGGGATGCAGGTTTTATCATTGCTGCCTTTGTCGGCCCGTTCAGGGTGAGCGTATCGTATTCACGTTCATACAATGCCCATATTCCTGTCTTGACTGCCATTTTTCCAATCTCGATGGTCCTGGAGGAGTCGTACCGCCACCCGGGCGGACACGGAGCCAGGATATGCATGAATTTAGGTCCCTTGATCGAGAGGGCTTTCTGCACCTTTTTGACAAGATCCTGGGGATAAGCACTGCATGCGGTTGCCATGTACGGGATATGGTGTGCCGCTACTATCCGGTCAAGATCCTTCTTGGCTTGTATCTTCCCCCCGGGAGTGGTGGTAGTCCGTGCACCAAGGGGTGTGGACCCTGAACGCTGCATGCCGGTGTTTCCGTAGGCCTCGTTATCGTAGCAGATATAGAGGAAGTTGGTTTCCCGTTCCAGTGCCCCGGAAAGTGCCTGGATCCCGATATCCACGGTTCCACCGTCACCTGCGTAGGCAATCACGTTGGTATCTTTCCCGCTTGCTTCAAATGCAGCTGCCATCCCTGATGCGACTGCCGCAGCCGAAGCGAAGGCCACATTGTAAACCGGGATGTTAAATGCGGTATTCGGCCAGACCCCCTGCAGAACACTGGTGCAACAGGCAGGCACGACCAGAACAGTATCAGGTCCTGCCGCCTTCAGCACGTGTCTGAGAA
>JAJRBL010000286.1 GCA_028679485.1 Methanospirillum sp.
GCGATAAAGAGGGGTACCCCGGGGTCAATAAAGATGCGGAGTCGTTCCAGGACTTTCAGGAGGTTGTGATCAGTTATCACGGTGGATGCAATCCTCCGGTAGAGTTCTCCTCCTTTCTGTTCGGTTGAGACAACCTCGAAATACTCCAGCGTCTGCATGGAAATCAGTTCTTCTCCACGAATCCTGAGGATAAAAGTGCAGCACCTACGGAACCGATGTACTGGGAGTGGTGTGGAACCACGATCTCGGTCTGCAACAGGTTTCCCATCGCCCGGACCAAACCCTGGATAAGGGAGGTTCCTCCGACCATCACCACCGGTTCCTTGATGTCTATCTCCTGGAGCTGCTGTTCAAACACCTGTTCTGCGACGGAATGGCAGGCAGCAGCGGCAACATCCTCCTTTGAATGTCCTTCGGCAAGTGCATTGACCAGACTCTGTGTCCCGAAAACGATACAGTAACTGTTCATCGGCACATCGTCACCCATTCCCTTCATCGCAAGGGGACCGAGTTCGGTGATATCGATACCCAGACGCTTTGCGGTCATCTCAAGGAATCTTCCTGATGCCCCGGCACAGATACCTCCCATGGTGAATGTTCCGGGAATCCCGTCAAGTACCGAGATCGCCTTGTTATCCATGCCCCCGATATCGATCACCGTTGAAGGACCGTGTTGGCAGTCAGCGAGAAACACCGCACCCTTGCTGTTCACGGTCAGTTCTTCCTGTACCAGATCAGCATTGATATGCTCCCCGATCAGGAAACGCCCATACCCCGTCGTTCCAACTGCTTCGAGGTCATCCCGCTTTATTCCTGCTTCCTCGAGGGCAAGCCTGATGACCTCGTCGGCACTCGCGATCACCTCGGTGGTAGGTTTCCATCCGGTCCCGATTATCCCGTTATCCTGCATGATCACGGCCTTGGTCGTCGAAGAACCGGAATCGACACCCATGGTGAGACCCGTCTGCCGTTCACGGGCTAGAAGGGCACGACGACGTGCGATCGTTGTCAAAGCCTCCATCCTCGTCAGGAGGGTCCCCGATGTTGTCCGCTCGGTGAACGAATAACTGACCACGGGCAGTTTTGAATGCTCATGGATATACCTGCGGAGTTCGTTCCTGACTATGGCTGCCTCGGCACACCGGAAACAGGAGGCAATAAATACGCCGTCTGCCTCGACAGAACCTTCGACCAGGGCGACAGCCCGGGCGATGGCAAGCTTCAGATCCCCTGACCTGACATCAAGCCCGAAATCCCGGAAATTTCTCCGGATATCTGCCAGGGAGAGGTCGGGGAAGAACACCTCGGCACCGACCGCCTCTGCAGCCGTATAGATCTCCTTCTGAACGCCTGAATACTCAGGCCCGCAGGATAACTGGGCTATCCGTACCGTATCGTTGCTCATGATGCCTTCTCCGGCGAGGCACTCTCCAGTCCCCTGAGGAAGTCACGAACTTTTCTGACAAAGAGTATCCCTTCCTCCTCGTCCAGGGGATAATTCAGTTCCAGGACCGGAATATCCTTTCGTCTGACCAGGTATTCAACAAGTTCATCGGTTCTGGCGCAACCCATGCATCCGAATGCAAAATCAGGGTTGCTCACCAGGACTGCTGCCTCGGCCTGATCGATGAGCGGTCCAAAAAGGGACATTCTCCCCCTGACTCCTGACGGAACCTCTACTGCTGCCCATTTCAGCCCTTTCTTCGCATCATCAGGTGTCATCTGGAGAGGCGGAGAATCAAGTCCTGCGGTCTGGATACGTTCCCGGACCGATAATGCCGTTCCCAGTGGTTTATGCCCGAACCTGGCCACCAGGTCGGAAAGAATCAGACTGGTAGCAGGATAGATGAATACCCGTGCCATTCAGGCCTCCTGTTCAATAATTTCCATCAGACGTGACACGTCAAGTCCCTCATGTATCTGTTTTCGATCCCCGCTGGCAGGCAGTCCTGAAGGTTCTCTCTCCAGGTCTTCAAGCCCGGCAGCGATTCTCCGGATAAAACCCATCTCGAACTCGTGCCCGAAATATCCCGGCCTTGCTCCCCCGAGATTCGCCCGGCAGCGGCGTGGGTCACCAGGGGGAAAACCCCTGTCCTTTACATAGATATGGGCAGGATCAACCTCCCGTATGTGTGCAATGACCTTTTCCACCTCTTCTTCAGGGCCGGTCACCTGGAGGCCGAAACAGGTTTCCTTTATCATCACCCCGCCGGAGACCTCGTATGCCCTGGCGGCGATGTCATCGGGTGTTGCCTTGAACGACTCAATAAAAACATATTTGGTTACGGTTCCTGCATAGAGGGGAGGAATAGTATCTATCATCTCCGGACCTCCCTGAAATAAACCATCTCACCCTCCTCGAGACCGGTGATTTTTTCCATATCAAGAACCCTCCCAATCATGTTTGTTCCCGAGAATGGCTCTGAAGTAGGTCCAAACTCATGCGATGAGACCGATCTGACTCCGACAATACCCACGCCCTTGCAGGAATCGTTCGTCATTGCAAGGACTCCGGCATCCACACCGGTTTCAGGCAGGTTTTCAGGAATGACATGGGTTGTTTTCGGAATTACTGCCTTAAAAAGCGTTACTTCATCAAAAGAGAAGAGCATCGGAAGTACCCCGACCGCATGATATTTAAGGCCTGTCACCTCGCGGAATATCCGGGCCGTGACAGGTGCATGTTCGTCATCAAGCATGATTGAAATGACCTGCGGATCAGGGATGGTGGTCACCGAGACGGACTTTCCTGACAGTATCTCTAAGGTTGTCTGAGGACTCTGGCCGATGACAACCCGGTCATCACCAGGGGTATCCGCGGTCAGGGAGATCAGTTGTTCTTCTGCTTTTTTTGCTGCTTCTGCAAGTGAGAGGCCCACGAGATCGAATCGTGCCGGATCCACCTTCAGCGAGAGAATATCACCCGGACGGGCGATCCTGCAGAGTTCAATACCATGAGTGACCTGCCCTACCACGGTATGGGCAAGGCTCCGGGGAAGATCCTGGGTATA
>JAJRBL010000287.1 GCA_028679485.1 Methanospirillum sp.
AGATAACCCTCACGGATCGGGTACTTCGTGTCCAGGGATTATTTAACCTCGATTCTGATGGAAATTACTATAACCTGACGATTATCAGAAGATTCTTTGAGAATGAGGAGTTGATCCGGGAGAAGAGATGGAATGAACAGATTCCCCGGGAATATCAATAACCGGTGGTATCATGGGCAGCCGGAGATCATCTCCGGCCTGATACCATCATTCGTCCGGATTGTACCCGTTCTGACTTCACCCTGCTTTTACAAATTCATCATAATTGCCTTCCATGGTAAACATCTTCATCCCGGAGATATCTCCGCTCTCATTCCGGGTAAAGATTAACGAATCCAGAGACTCGGGTGTCATAAAAAACGTATCATTCCCCTCATAAGATAGTTCGACTGTCTCCCGGGGAGGGTATAGGGCTTGTTGTATACGATCGATACCAGATCCTTTGTAAGGGTGCCAGTCGGTGTCCGGTCGTGGTTTGTCAGGTATACGAGGCTGATTTTATCATCAGGAATTGAATAGGTCTGCGAAACAAATCCGAACTGGCGTCCGCTGTGCCAGATCATGGTCAGGTTCTGCACAACATGGGCGTTAATGCCGTACTGGTTATCGATCATGGTTTTGTATGACTCCGGAGACAGGATTACCCCGGGGGTGTTGAAGGCCTGGAGCCACCTGGAGAGATCTTCAACCGTTGAATGCATGCATCCGGCTCCATAGGTATTGTGAATGTTCATAAGGTCGTAATGGATCTGTTCTCCGCCCAGGGTGGTATATCCGGACGAACGGTTTATAAACACGTTCCTGGCGTTGTCCTGTCCTGTACTGTTCATACCGAGTGGCTGGAAGAAGGTTTTCTTCATGTACTCCTCGTACGGCATGCCTGATGCCTGTTCGATGATATAACTCAGGGTGATATACCCGTTATTGGAGTACGTATGGTTTGTTCCCGGCTCAAAGTCAAGGGGCAGGGTGTTTATCATCCCGATAATCTCCGGGAGAGTAAAGGATTCCGGATCGGTCGGGAGGAAGCCTCCGTCGGTATGAATTCCGGAGGTATGATTCAGGAGATGGGAGATCCTGATATCTTTCCAGTTTGTGGCATTCGGAATAAACTTCGTCACCGGGTCAGTAAGGTTCAGTCTTCCCTGTTCCTGAAGTTTCAAAATAGCGGCAGCAGTGAGCTGCTTTGTGTTCGAAGCGATGGGAAACACGGTCTGTGGGGTATTTGGCACTGAAAACTCGTAATTTCCCATTCCATACCCCTTCGAGAGGATTACGGTATCGCCCCGCATCACCTGCACGGCCCCGCTGAACCTGCCGGCATCGGTGAGTACGGTCAGGTACCGGTCAAGATTTCGTGAAATTATTGCATCTGAATCGCTCAAAGAGGACTTTTCACCCGTTGCGGCGTCAATACTGCTGTTTTTTAGGGCAAGGACTGGGTTAATCAGACCGACAGTACTCATGACCATTACCAGTATCATACCTGCAATCAGTTTTTTCTTTTTTATCACACTATTTACCCCGGGATTGGTGGAAATCGACCGGTGATAAAGGTAGAAAGGCGTGATAAATCAAAAAAGTTGTGGTCTCTCTGATTGGTCTGAACCAGTTCCACCAGGCAGGACCTGATCTCATATCCCTTGGTTAAAAATGTGGTCAGGGAAAACTGACAATATCCCAGTTCTCCTGTATCTTATTCTCCAAAGGTTTCGGTTCAGGGAAAAATATGACATAATTTCCAAATTCTGAATAATACTGTTTATTGGAGTAATCCGGATTTGAGAACTTTTCATCCAGGGCGGTCTTATTGAGTTCCGCAATCTGGTTGTATGAACGGAATACATAGGGATACCCTTCACCACCTATGATAGAAGGTTTGCCGGTCACTACCTCCATATGCAGGTGTGCGATTTCAGACTGGCCGCTGTTTCCCAGCAAACCGATAACCTGCCCTTCTTTTACCGTATCACCGCTTTTAACCCGGATGGATCCGGGGATGATATGCAGATAGCAGACATACTTGCCGTCGCCGATATCGATGATCACGTAGTTGCCGGTTCCTGTCTCAAACGAGATGGGTGGCAGGTTAAAATTATCATTATCCGGAACTCCGTCGCGGACATCCACCACCGTACCGTCCCTTGCAGCGAGCAACTCCTTGCCATACGACAGGATGGATTCAGGCCTGGTAATGTCTCCCTCAGCAGCCTGTCCGGTAACCGGATCGATATAGAATAAGTCCTGGGCATATCGCTGGTCTACCGTGGTGATGTTGTCTTTGGTAACCGGGAAGAGGAAATGGTGGGTTGTGGGTTCAGTCGTCTCCATGACAACCCATCCGGGTCCCTTTACCGGCGATCCAAGAACCACCGGTTTCAGATCATTCCTCACCGTCACCTCGCCGCCGGTTACAGACCGGGAGGGGAGCCCGCCTGCACTCTGGTTGATAGTAAGACGGTGGATAAGCCTGTCAGGGACGGCATCAGGATCTACCTTGAACCAGATCGAGATCCGGGGAGTGGTAAGTTTCTTGGTACCATTCATCAGTTTTTCCGTGGTTGGGGGAGGGATGGCAGCCGGCTGATAACTCTGGGCAAAGACTTCAGGATCCGGGATATAGAGGGTTTTACCGGTGTCTTCATCGATAACCTCGATAGATTCCGGGATGAGGGTGGCCGTCGTATTTGGTATCTCAAGGTTGAGCTCGTATGCAATGTTGACTCCACCGGGACTTACAACCGGAACCGGCGGAACCGGACAGGTCATATTCACTACCGGTTGTTCGGGAACCTGGTCTGCGGATATGGGTGTTGATCCTGCAAGAAA
>JAJRBL010000288.1 GCA_028679485.1 Methanospirillum sp.
ATATCGTTCTCACCGGTGGTGGAGAGAGAGGTATTGGACTCCCAGACAAGGCGGTAATGCTGAAGAGCAGCCACATCTTTTATTGGAACATGGATTTTGCCGGATATATCATTTACATCACTTCCCAGGGAGACCTTGAGATAACCGCTCTTCAGATCCTGACTGGTCTCTTTTGGTACAGACTGAATTCCGGCGGCTGCACTGCCATCGAATACGTGCAGCCGGGTGACCATGGACTCGTAAAACGGCTGCCGGTACCCCATGGTTGTTTCATACTGACCGGAACTGTTGTTTAATACCGTAGAAACACCGAAATAGTCCTCAGGAGACTGGTTGAGATTATACACCGGGAGCATCATCTGCATGGAGTTAAACAGCATTTCAGCATCGGTGATGATATAACGTGCCTTGCAGGATAAGGCGACAGAATCTGATCCATTCTCATCCGGAGCCATAAAGAACCTGGCTGGAATGTCTAAATTCTGCTGGAACGGATTGCTAACCGGCATCCGGTGAGCAAGGGTGGTTATCCAGTGTCCGTAGTCCCACCAGGAGAGAACACCATACGCTGAATCCGGATAGGAATACGTATCCTTTGAATAGGTACCATAATAATCCACCCCGGTATCGGGTGTGGCATTATGCATCCAGAGAAGTCCCTCCACCCAGTCCTCCGACACAACATATGGCTGATAGTTATAATCCGCCGTCACAATCAGTCCGGAGATAAGAAGACAAAGGAGAAATGAGGCCGACAACAGGATACCGGATAGGAGTTTTCCCGTACTGGAATTAACGGTATCATCGTCCCTCTGATCCCTCCCTGGGGAAAAGATACCAATCCTGTTGTTGTAAAGAGTGTCCAGGGCAGATGCACAGGTTAGGATAAGCGGCACCGTAAAGAGAATCTCGTACCTGACATTGAACAGGGTCAGAACCAGTGTGACAAGTGTCCATACCAGGATCATGAGGGATGAGATATCCTGTTCTTTTTTAATCCGGATCACGAGCAGAATCAGGCCAAGTACCATGAGGGGAAGGAGAAGGTTATAATTAAAGAGCATCACTGCAGGATCTGCTGCATGGTACTCCCCAATCGCAATGGGTGGAGTGGTTTCAGGAGTTGTTCCACGACAGAACTGATCTATGAGCGTTAGGGAGAGGGTTGAATCCATGGAGATTACGACTGCACCCATTACTGCCAGTACCAATATTACCGGCAGAATAAGCATTAGCGGCCTGATATGCATCCTGCTGGCAATACCACCCATAATGATAAGCAGGCAGATGAGAAAGAACGGGATGAACGAAAAAAATACGATGAAATAGGGATGAAAAAACGTGCTGCTTATGGAAAGGATATCCGGAATTGAAACGATAATGCCCACAGTTGTCCCGATACCCGCGATCCCCAGGAGGGGAAAGAGCGAGTCTCCCCGGGACAGGATAAAGAAAGCCAGGATCAGATAAAAAAGGGCAAGGATTACTGATGAAAAGATCATCGTAGGGGAATTGAGCATACCCAGTCCAAAGAAAAGACCAGGAATTATTGCATAGAGAGATATATCGAGAGATAACCGGGGAGTCTGGTGTACCTGGTAGGCCTTCACCACCAGGATGGTGGTGCCGAGCAGGAAGCAGGCCAAGAAGAAGGATTCAAAGATATGATGATCATAGTACCCGTACATGGACCGGATGAGAAAACTCCCCGGTACAACCGCGATAAGAAGGGCGGAGGATATACCGCAGACTCTTCCCTGTAATTTCCATCCGGCATAACAGAGCAGGGGAACCATGATTGCAGCGATCACGGGTGAGATCCAGCTTACGAGGGGGATAAGAGAGGATACTGAACCTGTACCTGAAACTATCGAGAGTGTTGCACCAAGCCAGGGGAGAAACGGGCCCCAACCGATCACCGCACCGGATGGAAACCCGGTCATCGGATCAAACCAGGAATAGGCCGGAAATGCATGTATTGCCGTCTCAGTCTGACGAAGGACGTACCAGGGATCCGGTGTCAGAACCTGGGGAGAGATCCCTGATGTCAGGAGGGGAAAGGTCTGAAGATGGAGAATCAATGAAAGGAAGAATGCCAGGATTATGGAAAGGACGGTTACAAGGACTATTTTTTTTGCCTGTGTCCGTTCCACCAGAGGTACCATATATGGTATAGGGATTTCTGAATACTAATGATATGGGTATGGATGGTTCGTCAGGGAAGGATGAGAAAGATTTAAAACGACACTTTTCTTCCAAAAGTAAACAATCACAGCAAGAATATATGGAGGGAGAACGAGATTTATATCATATGATTCGTCTCAACATCGTGGTTTCCGGGGAGGTCCAACGGGTGGGATTCAGGGATCGGGTGAGAAGGATTGCCCGATTGCATAATATTACCGGACAGGTGAGAAATTGCGAGGGGTATGATGTTGAGATCGTCGCTGAAGGATTAGAAAAGGATTTACAGAATTTTACTCAGGCAATAAAGATAGATGAAGATCCCATTCGCGTTGAATCACTTCACATTAACACGGGAATA
>JAJRBL010000289.1 GCA_028679485.1 Methanospirillum sp.
ATTTCTCTGACTGGGACTGGACTAGCATGTCGGGAGGATGGTACAACCGGAACTGGGATCTCAGTCCGTACGACCAGAACTTCACCGATGAGAACCTGTTTAACTGCCCTCTGCATTGGTCGCCGACGACGAAGGATATCCCCTCTGCAGATTCTGATAGCAGTTACTCGGATACCAACACCATCGAAGAAGAAGTATCAACATCGGTCGCTTTATTGGGATTGAAGACGGGTGAGACCTACACGAACGAGCAGGAAAATACGGTGAGCAGTGCTATCAGCCAGGCCATCGATTTCGAATGGGGTATGATAAAGAATGAGAGTATCTGTGGGGTTACGGATCTGAAGATCGAACCTCAGCTCCTCACTCCAAAGAAACAGAAGAAACCGGGCGACTATTATTGTCCCTGGGTTCCGAAGATGTTTGGAAATTACACCCCCTGGTTCCTCACCTTCGACGTACTGAGTGTCTCCTATAATGATAACTGCAACCCCTCAGCAGCAGCGATGGAATCAAAGATAGCCACCAATGCCCTGCCGAAAGGTGCCGGTACCATCACCCTTCCGTCGGGAGGAATACCGGTGGGCACAACCGGTCAGGTGCAGGCAGTACCTGCCAGTGGATACCGGTTTTTACACTGGAAGGGGTACGGGGTCGATCTCGAGGATTACAGTTCTCCGGTGACAAACGCAACGGTAGTAAGCCAGTTATCCACCCTTCGTGCCTTTTTCGCAAAACAGTCCTCTGACCTTGTTGATACTGCCATGATCTCCATTCAGAATGGCTCAACAGGCAACCAGGTGAAACTCCAGGGTACATTACCTGCCGGGTTTAACATGCAGGTGGCACTGCATCATAAAACACCGGTGGAGGTCACGGTCGGATCCCTTGTCTTCCCGTTCGGTTTTGGTATCGGAAACGTGACCGTGGTATCTGACCACGAGATTGCATACACAACGGAGGATTCAGCCAACGGCGTTTCCCATCTCCGGGTGGATTTCGGGACGAATAAGTGGTGGTTTACCGCAGACCAGGTGCAGGATCTTAGCACGTACGGAGTCAGATCCAACATCGTGACTATCGGTATCGGGGGAGAGGATGTCTCTGCTGAGGATAAGATCCTCATGACCGGAGAAGAAGGCATCTCCTGGTCGGGTAAAAACGAAGCAGTCTCGAATGATGTCATTTCACTACAAAATGCCACGCTCTCCGGGAGTTTGAACTTCCTGAATGATAAATCAGGATTAAGTACCCTGGCCCTCGATGGCGGAGACCTGAAGGTGAGCTCGGTAAACTCCACCGATCCGGTCAGGTTCACTCTGAACGAGTTCGAATTCGGGTTTGAAAAACCGACAAGCGAGTCCGGGAATCTATTCACGTACCAGATGACCGGCAAGGACCTGAACGCTACCATCACCGTCAATAACCAGACAATGAGATGGAGTGCCGAGCTTGACGGGGAACGGGTATCGCATGATTACATCAGACCGGGGATGAGTATCGGGCTGATGGTCGGGGACAACTACGGTTCGGTTTCCATTCATCCGAACCTGATCGCCTCTCTGAAGACCATGAATATCGACTCCTCCTCTTTTGAAGAGGAATTCCTCTCTTGAAATGAGTATGGGAGTATGATATCAACGAAATAACGCTGGAGTCTATCATGAAGTTTATTGAAAAAGGGAAATCAAAGGTAAATCGAAGGAATATCAGTCTTTTCAGGCAGATACTGCCAGTCATTCTCTTTCTGGTTCTTCTCTCAGGTATTGGCGTTACTGCCGATATTATTCCCGGATTTACCGGGGTTCCGGTTGAAGGGTCTGCACCGCTTACCGTATCGTTTGTCGACCAGAGTATGAGTTCTGATAACATTACCGGGTATGCATGGAACTTCGGTGACGGGAGCAGCAGTGCAACCGAGAAGAACCCGTCCCATACCTACCTGGGTGCAGGGAAATACAACGTATCCCTGACGGTTACCGACGAGAACGACGTATCAAACACCACGATGAAGGAGTCATACATCTCTGCCCTGCCCTCAGAGTACCCGGTGGTCAGGTTCACGGTCACACCCCGGAATGCAACCACCTCTCAGACCGTCGTCTTCCTGGACCAGTCTGAACTCGATCCGGCGGTACCTGACGAGATGTACAATTATATCTGGGATTTCGGGGACGGAAACACAGATTCTTCAAATGCCCGGAATATCCAGCATACATACGCCGATGCAGGGAATTACCAGGTAAAACTCCGGATCCAGGACCAGAACGGTGCATTGTACAACGCTCCCGGCCAGGAGATAATAACCGTCTCCAACGGTACATCGTCATTCTCTGCCCTGTTCACCGCCATTCCTGAGACCGGACCTGCTCCGCTTGCAGTCTCTTTCATCGACCAGAGCACAGGTCCGGTTGCGATCACCGGATATGCATGGGACTTCGGTGACGGGAGCAGTAATGCCACGGAGAAGAATCCTTCCCATACGTACATGGGTGCAGGAGAGTACAACGTATCCCTGACGATCACGGATGAAAACGGGGCAGAAACAACCCTGGTGAAGGAGTCATGCATCTATGCCCGGCCTTCCGATTATCCGGTCGTCAAGTTTACTGCGGTTCCCCGTACCATCAATGCCGGTGAGGAGGTATATTTCATCGATCAATCCGAGCTCGATCCGGCGGTTCCCGATGAGATGTACAATTATCTCTGGGATTTTGGGGATAATTCGACATCGTTCTCCTCATCGGGTAGAAATACCGAGCATACCTATACCGCTGGGGGAGATTATACCGTCTCCTTACAGGTACAGGATCAGTACGGGGCTGAGTTCACCTCTCCGGAACCGGTAACAATTCATGTCGTCTCCGGTGACTCGCCTGTCATCACTGCCACTGCCTCCCTGGGAGGAAGTATCAGCCCGTCCGGTGCGGTCTCTGTCCCGTACGGATCTGATCAGACCTTCAGGATCACCCCTGATACGGGATACATAATCGAAGACGTTCTGGTTGACTCGAAGAGTGCAGGGGCAGTATCCAGTTACACCTTCACCGATGTTACCTCTGACCATACCATCTCTGCCTCCTTCATATCAGGTTCATCACATACGATAACAGCGAGTGCCGGAAGCGGTGGAAGTATCAGTCCCTCCGGTGCAGTATCAGTTCCTGACGGAGAGAGCCAGACCTTCACGATCACGCCAAATTCCGGGTATAAGATCCTCGATGTCCTGGTTGACTCGAAGAATGTGGGCGCAGTATCCAGTTACACATTCTCTGATGTCACCTCGGATCATACCATCTCTGCCTCGTTCGGCTCAAGTTCATCCCTGAAACATACGATCATGGCACAAGCAGGAAGAGGAGGGAGTATCAGCCCGTCGGGTTCAGTCTCGGTTCCTGACGGGGGAAGCAAGACCTTTACCATCACGCCCTATTACGGGTATGCGATAGCAAACGTGGTGATAGATGGCTCGTTGAAAGGGGCACTATCAAGTTACACCTTCCAGAATGTTGATACGGATAGGACCATCTATGCCGCGTTTAATAAAAAATATGGTTCCTCATCAGCGTCATCAGAAGATGAGACTGACACATCGGAATAAGATCAGATATCTCTCCTTTTTTCCAGAAAATCCTGTAACAACGTACGTTACAGGTTGGTAAGTCCTGGGGATCCCGATATGAAACCGGCATGGGTCCGGCTGACCAGGAAAAACCTGACGGGATATCGTCATTTCTCCTGAATGGATATGCTATCTTGCCAGCCATTCCTGGAAACGTATCTTTTTAAGACCGGCACTGATGAGGATGATGATGTACCCTACGAGCCCTGCCGAGATAACGGTCCCTTCCCGTACACCCTCGATTGATCCCAACAGAATAATCGAGATAGCAATTGCACCGGAGACGAGGGATGCATCAAAAAGGATCTTGACGACTCCAAACCGGAATTTTGTCTTTTTAGCGATTATCTGCACAAACCCCTCCCCGGGATTCATGATAAGGTCCGCCGAGACCTGGAAGAATATTCCGAAGGCAAGGGTAACACACCCTGC
>JAJRBL010000290.1 GCA_028679485.1 Methanospirillum sp.
AACGAGTTCTCCTTGTAGGAGGGGTCAGGGGTATAGGTTTTCTTGTCCAGTTTTACATCGAAATTTTCTGTCATTTTACGCTCCCACATGATTAATCATGTAAGATTATGCCCGGTTCAGCGGGTTACTTCAATTCAATGCATAAAAACCGGGATGATCAACAATGAGAAAATTGCCGATCGTATATTCTAAAGTGTCAAATTAAATATTATAAATATTTGCTTATGTCGTACAATATTGTTGATCATAATTCTCCCCTATTTTTAATTTATTTAAATAATAAGTGGCATAAATCTCTGAAAAAATTAATGGTTGGTATTTTTTGAAGAAACGTCATCATTGGTATCGTGGAATCTCGCTCTCCAAACTCGCGCAATGCTCAACATATGGATCCGGTGAGTTTCCCTGGTTTTTTTAAATAGTGGTCTTCCAATCGGTTAATCGTTCTTTATATGAGATAAAATGGAATTTATCGTTAATGACACCGTTTTAATTCCCGGTTTTCCGTAATAAAGTGCTCCATCTGCTGTGCGATGAGAGTTATCGAGACGGTTGGTTCATTAACCACCCGTGATATCTGATCGACTGCTGCGGCTGACTCCTGTGATGCGGCTGCAGTCAAGGGCTTTTCGATGTCTGGAGGATCAGTGTATCCACGTTGCTGAGAATCGTGAAATGGGTCTGTGTGATTAATACACGGGTATCAACCCGGGGTTCCTTCCCGTAATGCATCTTCCTCCCCTGGGTGTCACGATAAAGGTATTCTCGATCCCGACCATCCCCACATCCCTGATCCCTTTCTTTGGTTCCAGGGCAAAAACCATATTTTCTTCCAGTGGCTCATCAAATCCCTGTGCTATGACCGGTATTTCATCGATAAGAAGACCTACCCCGTGACCCAGAAATTTAACCTGCCTCTCGCCAAATCCCATGAAATTTTTTTGGAACTCCTGATCGAGGCTGTCCATTATGGTGCGGTATATCTCTGACGGGGTATTTCCTGGAAGCAACAGGGAAGCGGTATGATGCTGAATCTCAACACAACGCTGATGTTCTTCAATAACCTGTTCGGGAAGGGATGCTCCGAACATATAGGTCATCGTCTTGTCGGTATGATATCCGCTCACCCCGCACCCGACATCTACGAAAACCAGGTCGCCTCTTTTCAGTCTGCGATTCCGGTCTCCCAGGAGAGGCACCGACGGATATTGTCCGAGGCTTCCTCCAGGACCGTCGAAGGAGGTAGGATAGAGAGAATTTATCCCAAATCCCAGCTGGCCGACCAGTATTTCCGTATTAAACTTTCCGAATCTGGCGATACCGTGATGTCCTTCGTCGACCATGGTTTTGTACAGGGAGGTTGCAAGTTCCATTTCACTCATCCCTTCCACAAGAATTTCAGGAACATATGATTCCAGCATCCGTTCATGAATCCTGCCTGACTCTTCAATAAATGAAAGTTCATAGGGGCTTTTTACCGCCCGTACCATCGCAATATCGGTATCTACTGCCAATAGTCTTCTGACCGGGAAGTGTTTGGCAAACCGCTCATAGAGAGCGATCGGAAGGAGTTCGGTCTCGACGTACACCGATTCCGGCATGGTCCGGTATTCCTTTGCTGCATCCCTGAAACTGTCCATCCTGGATATCCAGGAGAATTCGGATTCATCGAGGGCACGTTCGTAACTTTTCCTGACCCATAACATCGGATCCCTGTCGCGATGGATACAGAGCATGCCGTCCTGCATGGTGCCGGTGAGATAATACTGATTGATTCTCCCGAAGATTACCACGAAGTCCCAGTCCGGGTTCTTTTCATCCATTCTCTCTCTGAATCTTCTCATCCGGTTATCCAATTCTACTTTTGGAACGCGGTAATCCATAACAGGGTTTGGTTTTTCTTACTGATAGTACCTGGGATCGATTCAGAAAGATGTATGTTGAGCCTCGCGGATTCTTTATATATATACACTCTGTATTAGGTGTATGCCCTCTCTTCTTTCGCTGAATTCTGTCTACAAAAAGATCCTTATAGCAGGTTCAATCTCTCTCATCCTTGTTGCCGGGGTGATAATCCTTTTTTCAGCAGTATCGGCGTATTCGAACTCGGTTACCGTTGCCGAGGAGAAGTTGACGACGATCTCTCTCTTGCAGGCACAGAATGTGACGGCAGTACTCAGTGAGCCGATGCATTCTGCAGAAGTCCTGGCTGCATCCCTGAATGGGCCTTATATGGCAGGGAAACCTCTTTCCAGAAGAGAGGTGGACAAAATAATGGGAGGAATCATCTCAGTTCATCCGGGATATAACGGGGTATATACCATGTGGGAGGCTGATGCATATGACGGGAAGGATTCGTTATATGCCGGGAAAGAAGGGTTTGGATCCACCGGCAGGATGAATATGTACTGGTACAGGGAGAACGGAAGAACCGAACGGATGATGTACGATCCTGCCTCCGACGACGTGGAGAGTGACTATTCGAATGAGTATTATACCATTCCTGCTGCCTCACACCGGGAGACCCTGACGAATCCCTATATCGAGGAGGCACAGAGTGCCCCGGTCCTCATGGCATCGATGATCGTTCCCGTCATGGGCAACGATTCATTTCTGGGAATCACCGGTGTTGATGTTACTCTTGCCGATATCGATCGTATCGCAGATGAGGCATCTCCCTATGATGGAAAAGGGACGGTTATCATCGTCAGTAATGACGGTACCATAGCCGGGATCACCGGAGATGTGGGAAAGGTGGGGGAACCGTTCGATTCTGTCGCTCCGGCCTTTGGAGTCAACGGAAGCGAACTGAAAACCCTTTTGGACCGTGAACCCGGAGAGACGTTTTCAATCGGGGATTATTTCGGAGTTTCTGCCCCGGTTATCGTCGGAGATCCTGCCCTGGCCTGGAAAGTGATCGTCCTGGTTCCCTCTTATGTACTGACACAGGATGCTATCTCCCTCAGCGTTCTGCTCCTCGTTTTCGGCTTATTGGTCTCCATCGGTGGTGTCATTCTCCTTTTCTTTGTCGCACGATCCATCTCCCGCCCTATCATCAGGATCACCGGGGCTGCCGGGAAGATCGCAGAAGGGGATTATTCATCCAGAATCTCCCTGTCAGGAGACGATGAGATCGCCGTTCTCGGAAGAACGTTTGATAAGATGGCCTCCTATCTTGAACAGACCATCGCCGAGGTGACCAGGCATGGTATCGACCAGGCAGATGTCCTTCACCAGGTAAGCGTGATAGCTGAAGCAGCAATTGCGGGTGATCTCAAGATCCGGGCTGATTTGTCCAGATTTGAGGGTGAATACCAACGTGTGGTGAGGGGGGTGAATGAGACCCTGGATGCCGTGTTGATTCCTGTTTCAGAAGCCATGCGGCTTGCATACGAATATGCAGGCGGAAACTTTGCAGCCAGATTTAATCCAGACATCAGGGTTTCAGGAGATCTCCTCTCATTCCGGGAGGCTCTCGATTCCATCGGCGTACAACTGGGTACGTTACTCGGCGATATCTCCGGCGAGATCGATGGCCTGATGGAGGAGATGAGAGAGTCGAATACCAGCGTGAAAGAGATAGCCTCCGGTTCAGAACAGATCGCACAGGAGACAAGTCTGCTCAGTACGCAGGCCGCGGTGTCACAGGAAGGAATTGAACTGATACAGTCCACGGTCCGTGATGTAATCGGAATCGGATCCCTCATCGCCAGGGACACCGGAGAGGTTGCTGATCTGACCCGTCATGCCAGTTCTCTCTCGCAGAAGGGATCAGAATACAGCAAGCGGGCAGATGCAGGGATGCAGTCCATAATTCTCTCACATGATGAGACGGGCAGTATTATCAGGGAGATAACCTCTCAAATGGATAAAATCGATGATATTATCCGAATAATTACTGATATTGCAGATCAGACAAACCTCCTTGCGTTGAACGCTGCCATTGAAGCGGCACGTGCCGGGGAGACCGGGAAGGGATTTGCCGTGGTGGCCAATGAAGTAAAAAGCCTGGCAATTGAATCGCAACACTCAACTGAGAAGATCCGTGATATCATCCTCCTCCTGCACGAAAAGATAAACCTGATGAATAAGGCGATGGATCAGTCCCAGAAAGAAGTAAACACGGGAAACAATGCGGTACGTGAAACCCTGGGGGTATTTTCAGAGATAGCAGACGCCGTAGAAAAGATACTGGACAGGGTTGCTTCAGTCGAGAATGCAAGCCGGAATCAGGTAGCAGAATTCAGAACGGTTGAGGATCATATCGATCAGCTGAAGAATGCTTTCCGGGTGACAACCCAGGGTCTTGGAAACACGACTGCCCTTACCGAGGAAAATTCAGTCTCCCTTGACTGTATCTCCCATTCGGTTCAGGAGGCGACGGTCAGTATCGGGAAGATCTCGTCAGACATGACAAAATTCCGAGTATCAGAATGAGGAGATGCACCGGATAAAACAACATATCTCCCGCTGTCTCACCCTTCTCCTTAAGGTATGAGCTCTCTATATCGGTTACCGGTACGGATACCCGGCATCCCTCTCCCTGTAACTCTCATCTCCAGGTAAGCGAATACCTTTTTTTTGTCATGATACTATCTGATCTGAATGGATCAGCAGACAGTACCTGTTCCGGATATCCTGGATAAAAAGTATGCATTACTTTCTGATTCCTCTCTCTATATCAATCGTGAATTGTCATGGATCCGGTTCAATGAACATGTTCTTGATGAGGCAAAGGATATCACCCACCCTCTTCTCGAACGGATCAAATTTCTTGCCATCTTCTCAAACAACCTGGATGAATTCTTCATGGTCAGGGTTTCAGGCCTGCATCATCAACTTGCGGAAGGTGTACTGAAATTACCTCCTGATGGTCTTACTACCCTGGAACAACTGGAACAGATACATCAGTTATTAATTCCATTACTTGAAGAACAGACACGGATCTGGCATGATATTATCATCCCTGAACTTGCAGATAACCGGATATTCATTCATCGCCGTGATACCCTTACCAGTGAGCAAAGAAAAATTCTCCGCATATTTTTTAACAGGGAAATTTTTCCTGTCCTGACACCCCTTGCCTTTGATAAATCCCATCCGTTTCCTTTTATATCCAATCTGGCGCTAAATCTTGCAGTAACACTCCGGCATCCGGGCACCAGTGATGAACTGTTTGCCAGGATAAAAATCCCCAATACCCTTTTTCCCCGCCTGATTGAAATACCTGATGATAGCAAGCAGAAACGGGAAAATGACACCATCGATCTTGTTTTCCTGGAGGATATCATTGCAGATAACCTTGACCTGCTTTTCCCGGGAATGGAGATAATCGGTGCATATCCGTTCCGGGTTACCCGCGATGCAGATATCGAGATAGAAGAGGATGAAGCAGATGATCTCCTCAGTGCAGTGGAACAGTCGATCGGTAAACGATGGATTGGAACTCCGGTACGAATTGAAATTGATGTCAGGATGATTCCGACTATCTGCGATATGATGGGAACGAAACTGGCAAAATATCCTCATATGTTTTACCGCGTAAACGGCCCGGTTGGAATGGCCGATCTCTTCTGCCTGATGAACCTGGATCGGCTTGATCTGAAGGATGTCCCTTTTGCTCCCTCGATACCTGAAAGGATAGAACAGGATCCGGATATTTTTCATGTGATAAAACAGCGGGATATCATATTGTTTCATCCGTACGAGAGTTTTCAGCCGGTGATTGAATTCCTGCAAAAATCAGCCCACGATCCCGATGTTCTTGCGATAAAAATGACATTATACCGGACGGGTACGAATTCTCCCATTGTCCAGGCACTGCTCGATGCCAGGGAACGTGGAAAAGCGGTATCAGTTCTCGTGGAATTGAAAGCCAGGTTTGATGAGGAGAACAATATCGGGTGGGCAAGAGCCCTTGAACGGGCCGGGGCACACGTGGTCTTCGGAATAATGGGTCTGAAAGTCCATGCGAAATTATGCCTGGTTGTAAGAAAGGAGAAGACCGGTATTGTGAGGTATGTACACGTCA
>JAJRBL010000291.1 GCA_028679485.1 Methanospirillum sp.
CGGCAACGGTAACACGAAAGACCAGTGAGACCACTATCACGGTATCACTGGATCTTGATGGCAGTGGTGTAGCAGTGATTAAAACTGGAATCCCTTTTTTTGATCATATGCTGGACTCGTTCACCAGGCATGGCAGATTTGATATCACTATTCAGGCAGAAGGGGATCTCGAGACCGGATATCATCATACGGTGGAAGATGTGGGGATAGTACTGGGTCAGGCGATACATGAAGCGATTCATGACGGGAAGGGGATACAGCGGTTTTCAAGTATTACCATTCCGATGGATGAATCCAGAGCTGAAATTTCCATTGATGCTGGAGGACGCCCGTACCTGGTCTTTGAAGGATCCTTCAGCGGACCGGTGGAAGGAGTCTTGGATCCCTGGCTTGTGCGACACTTTTTTGAAAGTCTTATCCAAAATGCGAAGATAACAGCGCACATGCAGGTGGCCGGTCATTCTGACCATCATATGTGTGAGGCATTATTCAAGGCATTCGGCGTTGCCCTCTCTACAGCAACAAGAATAATGTATCCAGATGGAAAAATCCCCAGCACAAAAGGTGTGCTATAACAAATAAAAAAACAACCCCATCCGAGCACACTATTGTTTTGAGGCGAAGAATTTTACATAAACTGAGGACGATCAAGTAAGATGGAGAATGCTTTATGCATTCTCTGCTGCCATTTTGACGTCTTCTTCCTTGATCGTTTTCCTGCCTGCATGCTGGGCAAGACGATTTGCTTCCTTTGTCAGGTTAGCAATGTATTCTTCAGCCTTTGCGACAAGAGCTGCTGCTGCATCACTGCCCACACGCTCAGCGCCATTCTTCTTTGCAATTCTTACAACTGCTGCAATAGGTAAGTCTGCCATAGTCCTCTACCTCAAAACAAAGTATCCTGATATCTATTTAAATATTTCGAGATAATCCAGAGTTTTTTGCTTTTCGGACATGATAAGAGTAGATTTTCTCCTTTCATGCCTCCTTATACCAGAGATGTGCAATCGGGAAGATTACTGCAAAGAAATAAAAAAAAGCCCATTTTGCGTGTTTTTACACGAACCATCAATCAATCATCGTACCTGCAAGAATCAGCGCGTAATGGTAGTCCGGGTTAACGCGCGAAGTATCTACGAATATTTTGCTGATATTCAGGACCGGTGCCCCATGAGAACGCCCGTTCCCAAGAAAAATGAGTGTTCTGAAGATCAAATTTCCGGATATTCCATCCGGAGCAATGATCAGGCCTGATTTTTTTACTGCATCTTCGATCAGGATACCCAGGTGATCCGCTCCAGTCAGTCGTGAAATAAGTTCGGCATCGGCAAGAGTCCGATCTACAACCTGATGACGGCCGACATCGGTGATTCTGCCGCCAGATAACACCGTAACCCGGTCAGAAAGACCAAATTTTCGACATATTGCCCGCCCTTTTTCAATCAGGGAGAGTTTTTGCTTGATTGTCCACCCTTCATCGATCCCTACCGGAGCCAGGAAGAAACGATCTCCGGCTGCCGTCTCCAAGAGAACCACTCGCTCAATCTCAGATACACAAAAGGTATCTTTGATCCTCCTGATTGTGCGATCTGAAGGAAGCGATCCCCTGACTCCTGCCTGTATCACGCCAGCATGAAGATCCTGAATCAGTGCCTCTTCAGGCTTTTCAGAACACGTTATTGTGCCTGAAAAATAATCAGGCACCACAACAGCAGGCGTAACATAGCATCGTACGGTGCAGGGTCCTGAATATTGCCCTATTCCTGAAAATACCCTTTCAGGATCGTCTGATATCCCTATACCAATTACCGCATCCCGCTTAGTGATCAAAACCAAGATTCATTACGCCCCCGTTTCGAATAAAATCAAATACCGTTGAGTTATTATCCTTGTAACTGATCCGGAGTGTTCCGGAGTCATCTACGGCCCCGATTGCCCGGGCAGTCATGCCGACTTTTTCAAACAGCAGGGAGACAGAATCCAGATTCTCTCTCTCAAGTGTCAGGATAAAACCCATTCCCGGGTACATGCGAATCCATTGATCAAATGAAACGCCATGTTTTTTGAGATCCGGACGGGGGATAGCCTCCAGATCGATATGAGCGCCCTTACCCGAGACTTCAAGAAGCATCCCCAGGGTTCCGATGATACCCGGATTCGAGATGTCCTTGCCCGAGGTAACCAGTTTTCCTGACCCTAACTGTTCCATTACCGCTATCTGCGATCTGACTTCTTCAGGACTCCGGAGGGTTGCAGAATCCCAGTTCAGAATACAGGACGGATGCACTCGGCCAGCAAGATCAATCGCTGCCACGATGAGGTCACCGGACTTTGCCGTATTGCTATAGATAACACCGTTGAGCGGGGCTATACCCAGGATTGCCACATCGATAACACTGTAGGGGGCATCAGGGTGGAGATGACCGCCAACGATCGGGACACCAAACTGTGCCGAGGCATCGTGCATCCCTCGTATAACTTCATCTTTCCTGCTGCTGCCGGAGATGGAAAAAACATCCACCATTGCGAGGGGTCTGCCCCCCATCGCAGCAATATCATGGATATTCACGAGTACGGCACAGTACCCCGCCCAGTACGGATCGGCATCCATGAGCTTGCTCCAGATTCCGTCAGCCGCGAGCAGAAGAGCTTCTCCACGGTTTTCTATTACTGCAGCATCCTCTCCAAAAGAAGCCACAACAGACGGGGAATCGATGCGGAGGTTCCGGACCATCGCCCCGATTTCACTTTTCCGTCTGACCCCGTCATACATTCTGACGGCCTGTGCTATTGTCTCGGTTGAGCAGGTGTATTCTCCCATGGCCGAAGATCTCTCTCTCTTTTTTCTGTTTCATCTGACTTAAAATCTCTGATTATTGTCCGGAATTCAACCAGAAGAACAATATGGCATGAGCAGGTTCATTCGGTTTATCAACATAGGAGCATAACATATGGTGCAGAATGGACTGGACTGAAAAGTACCGACCCAGACATCTCCAGGATCTGGTGGGAAACCGGGA
>JAJRBL010000292.1 GCA_028679485.1 Methanospirillum sp.
GATGATATTCCCGGCTGCGGTAACGAATAGGACGATGAGGAAGACAAACCAGTATCCACCGGAGATTGTCCCTGATGCAATGATGGTTGCAAGAACACCCGCAAATCCGGCAACCAGGGCATTCACCGGTCTGGTAATCCGAATCCAGGCTGCGCCGTTCATAATTATCCTACCTGAAAAAAGCAGACGGACGTGGAGGGATTTGAACCCCCGGCATTCAGCTTAGGAAGCTGACGCCATATCCTGACTAGGCCACACGTCCTGCCTTATTACATGCAACAAGGATAGGTATAAGCGTATCGAACACCATTTGTAGCCAAATGGACCTCACTCAGGTCACGGAAGGCCGAACTACTATCCTTGTGCCGGCCCAGAATCCGGACGTGCATTTTCCGCCAGGAACTGCCCCGGTGTTTTATAACCCGCGGATGGCCCTGAACAGGGACACAACCGTTCTTCTGGTCAAGCAGGTCTCCCCGGTCTCATACCTTGATGCAATGGCTGCATCGGGGATAAGGGGATGCAGAGTCGGGTACGAGACCGGGACTGCAGTCACCCTTAATGATCGTGATTCGCTTGCAGTGGATCTCATAAACCGGAATGTCAGTTCTCTCAACCTCTCCTGCACGGTAACCTGCAGGGATGCAAACAGCCTGATGTCTGATGAAAAATTCGGGTTCGTGGACCTTGATCCCTTCGGCACTCCGGCTCCCTTCACCGATGCGGCCATCAGGAGCTGCGGGAAATACCTCGGGGTGACGGCGACCGATACCGCTCCGCTCTGCGGTGCACACCTGAAGGCAGGGATCAGGAGATACATGGCAAGACCACTCAATACCGATTATCATACCGAGGTAGGCCTCCGGATACTGCTCGCTTTCGTTGCCCGCCATGCCGCGATCTATGATAAGGGGATTATTCCCCTCTTCTGCTACACCCACGAACACTTTGTGCGTCTTCACCTCGAACTGAAGAGCAGTGCATCAGCAGCCGACAAGAGTATCGCCAGGCTCGGTTACATCCACCAGTGCCCGAAGTGCCCGTACAGGATGGAGGAGACAAAATTCTTTCCCAGCACCCTTACCTGCCCGGTATGTGGCACAGGACTCACCCCAACCGGCCCGATATGGACTGGTTCTCTCCATCAACCCGGGATCCTGAACGGGATGATAAGGGAGAGCAGTTCCTTTATGGCAGGAGATCCCAAAAGCCTGGAAAAACTCCTGGAACTCTGTAAAAATGAACCTGAATATTCATTCTCGTATGATTACCACCAGCTGGCAAAGTATTACCGGGTGTCACCGGGCCCCTTGGATCTCCTCATAAACAGGCTGAGGGAGAGGGGATATACGGCTGGCAGGGTTCATTATTCCGGGTACGGATTAAAGAGCGATGCTCCGCTTGAGGATATCAGATCCTGCATCACCGCTCGATGATGATCTGCAGGATATCCTGATCTGCCAGGACATGGGCGATTCCCACCCGCTGGGCTTCATGCTTGACTGAGTCACCCCATATCCGGGCATACCTAAACTTATCGACAAAATCCCGGTGCAGTTTCCTGCAGACATCCTCTATCTTCGACCCGGTTCTCATGATAAGTGGTTCTTCCAGGTCTGCCGGCCCGCTCTGGGGCTTTAAATAAATCCGAATAAACCCGAGCTGATCGTACACGGCATCCTTGAGTTCTTCCATGTGGTAACCCATCGCTGCCGATATCATGAGCGGATTCCTGCCGAACCGTCTCGTGAGATCGTCCTCTATCTTCCTGCGTTCCGCCTCATCGATCAGGTCGACCTTGTTGACGGCGATGACAGCAGGAGCGTACACCCTGCTCCCCATGATGGCATCGATGAGATCATCCTGGGTGGCATTGCCACGGATGAGGATATCGGCACTGGCAACCCGGTTTTCGGTAAGGATAGACCGGACCTCTTCGATGTCCAGGTCAAGGGCACCGACCTTGTTCAGGCGTACCCCTCCCCGGGAGGTTTTCTTTATGGTGATATCCGGTTTCGGGACGTTCACCCGGATCCCGGCATCGTATAGTTCTTTGAAGAGGACATCCACGTGTTTTTCATTAAATACGTCCACAAGGAGGATGATCATATCAGCAGTCCGTACAACCGCAATGACTTCCTTTCCACGCCCTTTTCCCATCGCCGCTCCGGCAATGAGTCCGGGGATATCCAGAAGCTGGATCTTCGCCCCTTTATGTTCAAGAGCGCCGGGGACAACGGTAAGAGTGGTGAACGCATACGCAGCGGTTTCACTCTCCGTTCCGGTGAGAACATTCAGGAGGGTGGATTTACCGGTAGACGGAAATCCCACCAGAACCACAGTCGCATCCCCGGATTTCTTGACCGAATATCCTTCACCCCCGCCACCAGCCTTCATCGCCCGGTTAACGGCATCCTCCTTCATTCTGGCGAGTTTTGCCTTGAGCCGGCCGATGTGCTTTGATGTTGCCTTGTTATAGACGGTTTTCTGGATCTCGTCCTCTATTTCTTTGATTTGATCCTCAATTCCCGCCATATGATATCCTTATAACTTCGAACAGGTGAGAGATATATCTGTGGGATCTTTTCCCGGTAA
>JAJRBL010000293.1 GCA_028679485.1 Methanospirillum sp.
ATCTCATTCACCGAAAACAGGCTAGCGGAATGAACACCTTGTAGCGGAAAATCCTGACCTTCAGCGGAATTATTGCGGACTTTTCCGCTTGAGTTTAATTGCCCGGATTGATGAACCCGCTCTGTATAGCCTTCAGATTCAGATCCCTGATCGCTCGTTGCGGGAAGTTTCAGATCGCGGATATGGTCCGATGCAGAGTGATCGCAAGACCCCTGCTCTATATCTGCACTTTTTCCGCTCTTAGTACATAAAATAATATTATTACTGAGATATTCTTCATCAGGCCTGTATCCTCGCTCTGATTTGTTGCGGAAAGTCCCGCTCTCTTCCGCCATCTCCACGATCGTCACCGTCTCCGTCGTGGCCCTCAGGTCAGCATACGCTATCGGAAACCCGGGATCATACCCCTCCGGATCAGGAGTGTACCTTCTCTCTCCGGGAAGGATTATCTCCTCCTTATCAATGATTCAGAGGGGGAACTGTTTCAGAAGTGAAGTGTCAGCCCTGATACTCCGGGAAGAGGGTCATCTTCGCTGTGACACGGCCAGATCCAGCAGCCCGGTAAATCGGACTTCCCTACAGGGCGGGAGGAAACGGTGTATTGTAATCAGACCGGAAACGATCTTGCATGATCGTTTAAGAGAAATATCCTCGGTGTTCTCCGTTTCTCAATCTCATAACAAGATAACTGACGGTAATAATTCTGACCTGATAAAATTGTAAGCAGGGAATTGAACCCGCTGCTCGGATGCTGTTGACGGGATCCGAACCCGCGACCTCCAGATATCTCAGATTACTCTTATGAGTCTGGCGCCCTAACCAGCTAGGCCACAACAGCACAAAGTGCATTATAAGAAAGTCGGCTATCCGGATAAACCTGACGATCGCATGAGAAACGTATCCTGAAATAGGTGAAGAGGGAGAGATGAAGCATGGATAATAACGAACAAAAACCGGTATCGGTGGTGCTCTGTACCGTTCCTGCAGGATCAGCGCATGCCATTGTCAGGCAGATTCTCGACCGGAGACTTGCGGCCTGCGTAAATATCACTAAGGTCAGATCCCTTTACTCCTGGGAGGGCAGCATATGTGACGATGCCGAGGAACTCCTTGTCATCAAGACCACGACCGAAAAATTCCGTGAACTCTCCGAATTTATCGTGAGTATCCACCCGTATGATCTTCCCGAGGTGATCGCTCTCCCGGTCGCCGACGGGTATCCCCCCTATCTCGCATGGGTCTCGGGAGAAGTGGGATAATTACTTCGATTTTCAGGGAAAGGTGAGGAGATACCCGGAGACTATCCGAACCGGACCTTAATTGGTATGAGATCCTGATCTCCTTCCGGAGACTGACAGAACACTGATCTCCAGAATCGCGATCCTGTCCAGTTGTTCATCCGTGAATGGATAGCCACTTACTCCGGCATATTTTTCCGATAAGATCCCCAGTGCAGAGGATTTTTCCGGACCTTCCAGGCCTGCATCTCCCTTCTATGAGGACGCTCTCGTAGGCCATACCGTATCCGCAGGGAGTATCAGCCCTGATGAGGTGGCAGTTACGTTCAACGACGAGACATACCCGGGGATTGTCATGCAGGACTTCGATTTTTCTCCCTTCGTTTGCAGAATGGAGAATTATCCTTCCTTCATGGGAGACAAAACAGATCGGCAGGCAGTATGGTCTTCCACCGGCATCGCACATGGCAAGATGACAAAAAAGGGAATCATCAAGGATAGATTGTATCCTTTCCGGATCGGTAAGTTCCTTGTCTCTCCGGCGCATCAGGGTGACCGGTTCTTTTCAATGACAGCCACGAGGCCGGCCGCGATCGCTGCCACCTTTTTATCGCTCTTAAGAGGGGTTGCCAGCTGGGTCATGCGGGTCTCTTCTTCCTGGATGTACCGCTTCAGTGTTTTGTTGATATGTTCTTCCTGGAGGAAATGGGTATGCGTGTTACCTGCGATGAACTCCTGGTTATGGATGATCGCGTGATGAAGGGGCAGGGTGGTCTTCACCCCGAGGATGACGTACTCATAGATCGCCCGTTTCATCCTGGCTATCGCGTATTCCCTGCTCATTCCCCATGCACAGAGCTTGGCTATCATCGAGTCATAGAACGGGGGAATGGTATAACCGGCATGGATACCTGAATCAAGCCGGATCCCCGGGCCTCCCGGGGACCGGTACCTCGTGATCTTCCCCGGGTCAGCAGCGAAGTTGTTCAGGGGATCCTCCGCGTTGATACGGCACTCGATGGCGTGACCGCGGAGGGTGATATCCTCCTGGGCATACTCAAGCGGATCCCCGGACGCGACGATGATCTGCTCCTTGACGATATCGATCCCGGTGACCAGTTCGGTTATCGTGTGCTCTACCTGGAGGCGGGTGTTCATCTCCATGAAGAAGTAGTTCCCGTTGTCGTAGAGGAACTCAACGGTTCCTGCATTGACATAATCCACTGCCTCTGCGACCTTGAGGGCAGACCCGGTCATCCGTTCCCTGAGATCAGGGGTCATGACCGGGCAGGGTGCCTCTTCGATCAGTTTCTGGTGACGGCGCTGGATTGAGCATTCCCGTTCAAACATGTGAACCCGGTTTTTATGTTCATCGCAGAAGACCTGGACCTCGACATGACGGGGTTTCTCCAGGTATTTCTCGATAAAAACCGTCCTGTCCCCGAATGCCGACTCGGCAATCCGCATCGCCCCCTCTATGGCAGCCTCGATCTCGGAAGGATTGTTGACGATCTGCATCCCAATCCCGCCACCCCCGGCACTTGCCTTGATGATCACCGGGTACCCGATGCGGTCTGCAACCGCCGCCGCCGTATCAAGATCCTCGATCCCCCCGTCGGTTCCCGGAAGGACCGGGACACCGGCCTTCTTCATGATCTGCTTGGACTCGATCTTCGAGCCCATCGCGGCGATAGTCCGGTGTTTCGGGCCGATGAAGGTGATTCCCTCTTCAGTACAGAGTCGTGCGAACTCTGCATTCTCGGCGAGAAACCCGTACCCGGGGTGTATTGCCTCTGCGCCGGCTTTCTTTGCGACAGAGACGATCCGGTCCTTGTTGAGATATGACTTCGA
>JAJRBL010000006.1 GCA_028679485.1 Methanospirillum sp.
CAGTCACGACCATCGAGTATGAACCAGGTGTTCTCAAAGATCTCTCAAGGGCGTTGTCAGTATCTGCCCCGTCCGATATCCCGTATGCCCATGACAACCGGTGGGGGGACGGGAACGGACGTTCACATGTGAAGGCCGCCCTCCTCGGTCCATCCCTGACCATACCTGTACGGGAGGGAAGACTGGTAACCGGCACATGGCAGCAGATTGTTATCCTTGAACTGGATACGAGGCCGCGGCATGACCGGAGGGCTGTGGTAACGATTATGGGAGAATAGTCATCAGGGGGTAACCTGTGGACAAACAAGTCCAAAAAAAGTGGTTTTCGTGTATTCAACGATATATCTTTAATCGAGGGGTACGGTCTCGAGCTGCGAGACCAGTTCCCAGACCCGGGTGCGTGCATGAACCGGCATGTTCGGGTCGCTGCTGATCTCATCAATCTTTGATATTGCTTCTGCTGCACGAAGACCGAGTTCACGGTCCTGGTTCTGAAGGATGGTACGGGTCTCATCTGCTACGCGGCGGATGTTTCTGGGTATCATCCCATCATCAATTATGGCGGAAAGCATCTGAATACAGATATCTATGGTTTGTTCTGGAGTTGGCATATTATCACCTGCTGGAACCTTCGCTTATAAGTACCTCCCGCACTCCATAAAACAGTACTGACCGATGGCATCCAAACGTGGCCCTGATGAAATTATGGCGGAGTACCTCCTGAAAGGGGGAAAAATGCTCTCGAAAACCTGCCCTGTCTGCCATTCACCGCTTTTTGAGTATAAAGGCGGGACGATATGCGTAGTCTGCAGGGAAGATGAAAAACCCCCTGAAACATCCGGCAATACGGTCACTGCAGGGACGAAACCGGTGAAAAGTCTAAAAACCGCAGCCGCGCCCGGAGGGCTCGAGGATGAATTCACCCTGACACTGGGTGTCCTCCTTACCCAGGCACGCGAGGAGCATGACGGGAACCGGCAACTCCAGCTCATGAATGCGGTAAAGGCAGGTGCAGAAGCATATGCCCTGCTTCTTTACGGGTACGGCCGCCGGGACAACTCGTAGATCCGTTCTGCCTTGATGGATCCGATCCCGGGTACTTCCTGGAGTTCTTTTTTTTCTGCGTTCAGCACTGCCTGGACCGAACCGAAGGCGGTGAGAAGAGCCCGTGCATACTTCGGGCCGAGATCCGGGATAGCACAGAGTATTGCCTCCTGGGCAGATGCCAGGTCTTCGTATGACGCTTTCCGGTCCGGACTGCCCTGGTATCCCGACTCTTCCTCCCTCCGGGCAAGAACCATGAGGAGATCCGCGGTTTCTGCGGGCGAAGCAGTCTGGAATATGGATACCCCCAGCGAGATGGATATTGCCGCAAGTGCTCCCCTGATGGCATTCGGGTGGATGTCACGCTGGGAGTAGAGATTATCTCCTTCGATTACCAGCACCGGTTTCTGGCATGCCCGCGACATCTCGCGGATCTGGTCGAGGAGGTTTCTATCGACAAGGCTGTCGACAAAATCGCGTGAGGTTTTCCGTTCAACAAGTATCCGGTCTCCTACCTGGTAATCGCCCTGAAGAAGGCGTTTGATCCTGATGATTGCTCCTGATGAGGAGAGGCATTCGGCAACCTTCGATACCAGTTCGCGATCGTCAACCATGACATGAGGTCCTGAAAAGACAGCCTCCTGGTTCTGCCTGGCTTTCAGGAGTTCCTCCCTGTCAATTGGGAGGGCTGTCTGTATCGCTTTTCGTTCGTACTTCCCGATACCCTTCATCTCCCGGGCCATTGCCTTCTCCTTGTTTCGTGATACGAACTGGAAGGTCTCATCTGATGTCTTCCTGGTCACGAGAACGATGATCCTCCCGGTTCCATGGCGACCGGTCCGGCCTTTCCGCTGGATGCTCCGGATCTCTGATGGAACCGGTTCGTAGAAGATCACCACGTCGGTCGAGGGGATATCAAGCCCCTCTTCTCCCACGGAAGTTGCGACGAGAACCCTGAATTCTCCCTCCCTGAACCTCGTGATGGTTGCTATCTGCCTCTTCTGTGACAGTCCCTTCTCCTGGTCTTTTGTTGCCTGGCCTACGAACCGTTCTGCCGTAATTCCCCTGCCCGTGAGGAGATCCACGATCATCTTCACCGTATCCCGGTAGGTTGCGAAGATGATGATCCGCGAATCAGGACTCTCCGTAAGGATTGACTGGACGAGGTCCGGGAGAAGGAGGAGTTTCGGGTGGCATTCCTCATCCCATCCGTTGGAACGTTCGATGAGCCTGGCAAACCGTGGATCTGCTGCGATGCGTTTTGATGCCTTGGATCCTCCCGGCGAGTCCCCTTCCCCGAGAAGTTTTTGCAGGTATCCTTTCAGCACCATGCATCCCTGGGACTCCGCAAGGGTAATGGCATGTTTCAGCTTCATCAGCTCGGCATGGATACTTGCGGCCGCAAATCCTGATGCATCACGTTCCGCTATCTTCTGCTGGATTATTCCTGAAAGTTCCTGGAGCGCCTTCATAGAGAGCGAAGACTGGTCAGGTACCGGAAACCCTGCCTGCCTGAGCTGGGACAGCCGGTCATTGACGAGACCTTTCAAATCTTCCAGGGCTGATTTCAGTGCGTCAGGCAGATCGACATGAAAGATCTCGATTTCCCGGTCATGGACATAGGGCTTTACATCGGCATCTGTCTCGGTCCTGGTCTCAACGGTTTTGATATACAGGTTGTCCACGATGTCTGCTATCTTCTCCCGGTTTCCTCCCGGTGAAGCAGTCATACCGAGGATGAGCGGGTCTGCTGCCGTCTCCATGTACCTTGAGGCGAGAAAGACGTAGGCATAATTCCCGACGGCACGGTGTGCCTCATCGATGATGAGGAGGGAGACATCCCTGAGATCGTACCTTCCGGCAATGATATCGTTCTTGATAACCTGGGGCGTTGCCAGGATAACCGATGCTGCCATCCATTCCCCAGTTCTCTTCTGGGGAGAGGCCTCTCCGGTGAATATCGCAAACTTTCCCTCGTCCTGGCCGGGAATTGAGAGGTTGTTTCTGAAATAACGCAGATGCTGCTCGGTAAGAGGTTTTGTCGGGGCAAGCATCAGGATCCGGCCACCGTTCTGGTACAGGCGTGATGCCGCGACGATAAGTGCGATGGCAGTCTTTCCAAGGCCCGTGGGGATAACTACCAGGGTATTTCCCTCAAGGGCATGCATGGAGATGGAGAACTGGTAGGCACGTTTCTCCATCGTTTCAGGGACAACGTAGGGATGGCTGATATATTCCATCAGTTCAGTGAAGAGAATGCAACCTTGCCCCTGATAAGGGCTGGTATCAGGTCGGCCAGTTGATCTTTTCGAACCCGTACCTGTTTCATGCTGTCGCGGTCACGGAGGGTAACCGTCTCGTTTTCCGGTGTGTCGTAATCCACGGTTATCGCAAACGGGGTACCTATCTCGTCCTGTCTCCGGTACCTTCTGCCAATGGCCCCCGAATCATCGTATTCTGCAAGTATTCCCTGGTTTTGGAGTTCCCGGGTAATCGAGCCTGCGATGGTATCAAGACCATCACGGGCCATGAGGGGGAATACCGCAACCTGTATCGGGGAGATCCGTGCCGGGAACCGCATAACCTTCCTTACCTCTCCCTCTACTTCATCTTCATGGTAGGAATGCTCCAGGACTGCATAGATCATCCTGTCTATCCCGTAACTCGGTTCGATGACATGGGGCCTGATATCCTCTCCCCTTACGTCCACCTCCTCTTCCCTGACTTCATAGAGATCGGCCGGGACAAATATCTCCTCGCCGTCTATCGTGACCGTTGCCCCGTCCTTTCCCGGGGTTGTCTCCTGGAGGGCGTCTGATATTGCCTTTGCTTTTCCCCGGTATTTCGGGCCGAGAACGCCCATGTTCGCGTTGATAATCCGCCGCTTCTCTCTCCGTGGCGTCTCGTACTGGAGGTATACGGTAAAGGAATCCCCGCTCTGGTCGGCGTGGGCACGAAGATCGTAGTCTGTCCGGTCGGCGATACCGACCGTCTCAACCCAGCCGAACCGTTCTGAGAAGATCTCGGCATCCCAGCAGTCCTCGGCATAGTGAGCCCGCTCATCAGGGAGGTGCTGGCGGAACCTGAGTTTTTGAGGGTTAACCCCGGCAGTCACGAGGAGTTCATGGGTCAGGGCAAGATAGTATGCCACGTATTCATTGGCGATGACTTTTTTTGAGACGGCATCTGCCATGGTATACGTTTTTGCCTCCACTTCCGCCAGTTGTTGTTCGGAAGAGAGGAGCGGGAAGGCATACTCCGCGTACCGCCTGAAATTCGGATGTTCCTTCTCTTCAGGATGAACGAATATCTCGGCTTCTGCCTGGGTAAACTCACGGAGACGGATCATGCCCTGTCTTGGGGATATCTCGTTACGGTAGGATTTGCCTATCTGAACGGTCCCGAAGGGTAATTTGTCACGGTAGAACCTGAGCAGTCTTCCGAAGTCAACGAATATTCCCTGGGCTGTCTCAGGTCGGAGGTAACCCTTTCGCTGCGATCCGGGCCCGATATTTGTCTGGAACATGAGGTTGAAACTGAATACCTCCACGGTTCCCAGTTTTTTCCCGCAGGCAGGACAGGGGAGGGTGCATATCGATCTCGCAAGATCTTCGCAGGAGAGGGTGGCTGCATTTTTGACCTGGTGTGCTTCTGCCACGTGATCTGCCCTGAGGTATTCGCTGCATGCCGGACACTGGCACATCTTGTCTGAAAAACCCTTGACATGCCCGGATGCGATATACATGGCCTCCTGTCCGATGGTGGGGCATTCAATCTCGTAATAACCCTCTGATATTACGTAAAACTGGCGCCAGAGGTCTTCGATACGGCGTTTGACAAGAGTTCCGAGAGGGCCGTAATCAATAAACCCTGCGACTGAACCGTAACATTCTGTTGTTGGCCAGACAAACCCTCTGCGTCTTGCCAGATCCATCACATTATCAAAGACATCGCTCATCTGGGATCACAAACCGGGTAACATGTCGCTCTCCCGGAGGATGAATATTCCCTTCTGGTTCTGCCCTCCCTCGGTCCGGGCAACGAGGAGAAGATAAAGGAAACCCTGCCCTGAGAGGGATCGCCTCTGCACTATTTTCGCGGCTTTGGCACGAGCATATAATAAATGACGTTCTTAATGCATGAAAAATCCAACAAACTTAAATAATTTAAGCGGTATCTATATCGGTATCTGGAATGTGTGTGATTCCTCATGCCTGAAGAGATTGCGAAGAAAGAGCAGTTATTGCAACTGTTCGCAAATATGACTGGCAACACCAAGATTGTGGAGCCAATGAAGAAGATCCACGGGACCCTGCGTGATAGCGATGCGGTTGAGCGTGAGATCGCGCTTATTATGCGGGAACTGCTGGATCAGGGGTTTTTCAAGACCAAGCTGAGACCTATCCAGTTGGCCAAGCTGATCTGTGCGTATTATGGCGGCAAGAACGACACCGAGATTGCACGGGAACTCGGTGATGAAAAACTCTCCAAGACGGTTGCACGTGCCCGCGTACGGATGAAACTGTTCCGCGAACTAGACTTCAAGATGCCCTTTGACCGAAACCAGATGGAGATCCTGCTGGTATCAGGGAAGACCATGAAGGAGATCAGCGAAGAACTGGGGATCAGCCCCTCGACGCTGCGTGAATACCGCCATGTTCTCGAGGCCATGGTTGACCGGGATATGGATATGTATCTTGAACGCATCCGCGATGTCATGGAAGACCGTGATCTTACCGAAAGCATGACCACCTCTGCAACAAAGGATGCATTTGGTGAGTCTATCGATATCACCGAGGCAGAACTGATCGATATCACCTGAATCATTTTTATGAAGATTACATACGCCGGGCATTCATGCGTACTGCTTGAAGGCGGACTCCACGTTCTGGTCGATCCCTTTGTCCCGCAGGGAAAAATCCCTGCAGAGCCGGATCTCGTCGCCGTTACGCATGCCCACGCCGATCATCTCGGTATCGCGGCATCTTTCCGGGTTCCGATCATCACGAACAATGAGATAGCCTGTTACCTGAAGAAGAAAGGATGCATGGTTGAACCGATGAACATCGGGGGAACCATAACTATCCGCGATGTCGTCTTCACGATGACCCCGGCTCTTCATTCGTCCTGGATAGAAGACGAGGGTGTAGGTTTTTACGGGGGATCAGCGGCGGGATTCGTTATCACCCTGGATGGCGTACGGGTGTATCATGCAGGCGATACCGGCTTATTCTCTGACATGCGGCTTATCGGGGATCTCTATCATCCTGATATCGCCCTGCTCCCGATAGGAGGGAGGTATACCATGGGACCGCGTGAGGCGATGATGGCTGCCGATTTTATCGGTGCCCCGGTCATCATTCCTATCCATTACAATACTAACCCGCGTATCAGGCAGGATGCAGGAGAGTTTGCCAGGGCGGTGAATGAGACCACTGATATGAAGGTAGTCGTACTGGAACCCGGGATGTCATATCAGGTTTCATAATGCTCTACAATAACGGGCAAACCATG
>JAJRBL010000294.1 GCA_028679485.1 Methanospirillum sp.
ATTCATCGTAAATGACCGGCTGGATATTGCCCTCGCATCCGGTGCCGACGGGGTGCATCTCGGACAGGATGATCTCCCCCTGAAGGAGGCCCGGAAGATAGTTCCGCGATCTTTTATCATCGGGGTATCGGTGGGAACGGTCGGGGAGGCAGAACGAGCCGAGAAAGAGGGGGCTGATTATCTCGGTGTCGGCCCGGTGTACCAGACCGGGACCAAGACCGATGCCGGTCCTGTAGTAGGTCTCTCCCTGCTCCGCCTGATCCGGAGCAGGACTTCCCTTCCGCTCGTTGCCATCGGGGGAATTACCTATGAACGGGTGCCAGAGGTCATAGCCTCTGGTGCCGACGGGGTTGCCGTGATCTCTGCGGTAGTCTGCAGCCAGGATATCACCTCCGCGAGCCGGAGGTTTGCAGAACTGGTCGGCTCGGCTCTTGCCGGGAGACCGGGGATACGGTTTCAGGATGGGTAATAATTATCCGGTTTTTGCAGCCCTGTCTCTTTATACCTGCTCAAAGGGGTTGGTGTTCTTAGACAAAAATATACATTAAGATGGATAAAGGTGCATTTGCCCGGTATATTCATCTCTTTCCATGCAGAACCTCCTATGAACATGGCATTAGACGAGGTAGTAATCAGCAGGGCGATCATATCCGAACACTATAAAACTCTCCTGGAATATTGCGAGATGGATGTTGCCGTTGTCGGCGGCGGGCCTTCAGGGCTTGTCTGTGCGGCTTTGCTGGCTGAAAAGGGGTACAAGGTTGGCCTGATAGAGAAGAAACTCTCGATTGGAGGGGGCATGTGGGGTGGCGGGATGATGTTTCCCCGCATTGTTGTCCAGCAGGAGGCGGTACGACTCTTAGACCGTTTCAAAATCCGCTGGTCAGAGTACGCTCCCGGCTATTACACCTCCCGCTCGGTTGAAACGGTGAGCAAGCTCACCGCTGCAGCAGCAGATGCCGGTGTTGAGTTCTTTAACCTTACCACCGTTGAAGATGTGATGGTCCGGGGTGACGGCAGGTTGTCAGGCCTCGTTATCAACTGGCAGCCGGTTGAAGCAACCGGTCTCCACGTGGATCCGCTCACGATCCGCTCGGGCTATACCGTTGATGCCACCGGCCACGATGCGGTGATAGCAAGGCAGGTCGCGAAAAAATGCGGAAAACCGGAGATCAGGGGAGAAGGCACGATGTGGGCTGATAATGCCGAGACCGCGGTGGTATCCCATACGAAGGAGGTCTTTCCCGGGCTGTTTGTCTGTGGAATGGCTGCCAATGCGGTCTTCGGCGGCCATCGGATGGGGCCGGTATTTGGCGGGATGCTCCTCTCCGGAGAAGCAGCGGCTAATCAGGTGGCAGGGAGACTCGGATCCTGATCCGGTCAGGGGATTTCATACCTGTCTGCATCAGGGATACAGTCAAGGGCAGGAATGTAGGGTTTGATGTCGATGACCGGAGATCCGTCCATGGCTTCAATACCGGTCACGGTGATTGTTCCCTCAAAATAACGCTCTATTTTTCCGATTGAGAGCGCAATCGGGTTAGGCCGGGACGGGGACCTGATGGTGAATACCGGCCGAGCTTTCGTCCATTCCGGACGCTTTGCGAATAAGAGATCCCGTTCTGCCCGGTCCATCCAGTACAATACCCAGATATGGGATATCCCCTCAAGGGTCCCGAGACCGGGAATATACGGGGGATACAGGGTAATGTTCATCTCTTCCCTGCATCCGCGGCCCTGTCTCGGTGCATCCCCCTGTTCTGTAAAAGGAGAGTGAATAATGCCGATCGGTGTCAGTTCAATCATGCTCTCTCCTGAGGTATATCCATTCGGCATACTTCAAGGATATGATGTGCATCCGGGAGGCTACAAAAGGAGATGAGTAGTTACGATACATGCTCCTCGATCAGGGATCCCCGATGATAGTTAGTGCCAGTTCAGTATCACGATCATGGTGTTCAGGATCAGGGCAAAACCTGTCCAGGCCAGGTAGGGAACCAGCAGGAACGATGCACGGGGGGTTACCGATACGAATGCCTTCATGGTTGCGATGATGAGGGCAAAGAGAACCAGGATCGTTACAAGTCCCCCGACCGGTGATTCCAGTCCGAAGAAGATGAATGACCAGAGAAAGTTCACCAGTAACTGGATAGCGAAGAGGATGATTCCATGCCGTATTATCGGTCGGTCGAGTCCTTTTCCGGCAACCATCCAGAGTGAGATCCCCATCAGCAGGTAGAGGATCGTCCATACCGGTCCGAATACCCAGTCAGGAGGATTCAGCCAGGGTTTTGCAAGTGTTGCGTACCAGCCGGTGATGTGGGGAAGGGTGATGTACGAACCCGCGAATCCTACCAGCAGGGGGATGATAATACAAACGGCCAGGAGAAGCAGAGATCGAAGGCTGAACCTGTTCATACCTGATTCATGCTCTTCACCGGTATATTATGGCTGGGATCACCCTGGTCAGTCAACGGTTATGGTTCTTTTCAGGGTACAGGTGCAGGGGTTGTTGTTTCTCTTCACGGTGAGGGTTATCTGGTAGGTTCCGGCTGACGGGAAGATATGTTCCACGAGTTCACCGCTTGCTGATCCCCCGTCTCCAAATGACCAGATCCTGGTATTCGGCTGGGGGGACGAGGCGTCCTTGAACCTGACTATCCGGTGTCCGAGGGTGGTCGTGGTAAATCCCACGCTGAATGATTCACCTGGATGGCAATTGACGCAATCAGGCGGCTGTGTCGGTTCTGTGGTAGGTACCGTCGTAGGAATGGTGGTCGGTGTGGTAGTGGTGTCTGTCGTCGGTGCAGGGGTGTCCTGATAAGAGGCCGTTACAGGTTCCAAAAGTGCAATCACCTGGTTATGTGTTAGATCAATTACCCGAAGGCCGAGTTTGCCGGGCAGAAACGGAACGGCCCCGGTTATCCCTGAAGGATCATCTGTCAGGTAATATCCGTCAGGTCTTTTAAAGATGAAGATCTGATCCCCGGGAGACCAGGTGGTATCTCCAGGAATCAGGGCAGGATCAACGATCACCTCGTGGGAACCCTCTAGGTCATCTGTAACAAATTGCACGATATAGGCAGCATCACCAGACTGGTTTTCATAGGCCATAACATCACCGTTCAGATGGGTGATGACGATTGTCCCGGTTCCCTGGCTTATATACACGATATCCACCTCTGTTGCAACATATGCCGTCTTTTCAACCGAATTCACGAGTCCGTATATGGATGCGTACATGATGGAGGAGAGGATGAATACGAGAAAAATAATAAGGATTACTCCTACCAGCGTGCTGACCGCACTGTCTCTTGTCCTGTACGGGTAACCGTATTCCGGTATATTCTGCGTCATGGATTCCAAAAGAGGGGTTATCCTGGTTCAGTTCTCCTCTTCATGAGATCCCCGGTCAGAATTCTGATTATTATTCCCGGGATTCAGGGCACATTGCCTGCAATTCGTATGCAGGGATCTTCTGTACCTGCATGTACATGCTTCATCTTTCCTGGTAAAACTCCTGTTCTGTACTACCACGATGAGTGCGATAACAAGAATCGAAGCAATAACCAGTGCAACCGATGCCGCGATGAGATGGATTATTCTGAGAGAGAGGAGATAATACCCTGCCAGTATGACCAGGCCGGTGATGAGGATGCCGATACATATGCCGATATAAAGCCCCTGGTTCATACCCAGGCGGATGGATATCTTCTGAAGTATCATGTATGTCCTGATTGATGGAGTGGGTTTGGTGAAATGAAATAAATTGTGGTGACAGAGTCAGTCCTTTCTCCGTTGTCCCGGTTGTTCCGCCCCCTGCGGGATGCCCTAATCCGGTTGTGGTAATCTACGTACTATGATCCCGGTATATTCCGTCCCTTTCGGGAAACCTTTTACCGCCTGATTCTGATTGATCATACGGGAGCGTACCTGATGAAGACGATGATGGTGGTTGTGGTCCTGATGAGTATGGTACTGATCATGTCAGTTCTGGCGGATAATCCGTCTGATCTGCCTGGTAATGGATCGGTTAAGGTCAGTCCCGAGGCAGGGATCGCAGTCGATACGATCAGGGCAGACACCCTTCTTGTTTTTAAAGAGGCTTTTGGATATCTTCTGAGTGGCGACAAAAGCGAAAAAACCTCTTTTGAGGAGAATCTCCGTACTCTTGACAAGGATATTGCCGGGTTTGAGAGGGTTGCCCGTCTCGGGGCAGAAGAGAATGCCAGGCTGAACCAGGATTTCCAGGGGATGGTAACCGCAAAGAAAGCCATGGTGGCAGCGGCAGGGAAGATGTTCTCTTCGTATGAAACGAACGGAACGATCTCCCCGGCTGATGCCAGTGCATTCGAGGTAACGGTCGATGCCCTGGAGGATGCAAAATTCTTTACCAATACCTACTGGTATGACTCCCCTGGTGACGTAACAGGCCGGATGCGTATGTACCTCGATATCCTCACGGCGATCCAGGAACTGTATGTCTATCCCGTCCTTCCCGATGAAGATGAATGGGAAGATTTCATGACTTCGTTGGCAGCATGTGACGAAAAGATCTCTTTATTTGAGGCTGAATATCCAGATGTCAGTCTCGATTCCCTGAAGACTGCAAAGGAAGCATTCAATGCGTCAGCCCGTAACATGTTTGCAGCCATGGAATCAAACAGGACCGTCTCTCCTGAAGAATATCGAGCTGTTGAGCATGCGGCAGAATTGCTTGATGACTCGTACCATGCATTTCTCAACGAGGCAATAAAGACCCGGGAAGATATGGAGTCTCCTTCACCCGGGTTGCAGGAAACCCCGGTTACAGGATCCTGAACCGGTGTATACCCTTTTTCAGATGACGGTCAAGGTCATTCCCTGATACCCTTTGCGTTCCTTCGGTCTCCTGATATTATCTCGTCCCTTCCCAGTCGAGGAATGTCTTGCACTTGCCACCCGGATTGAGGACGATATCGTCCCTGGTTGCACCAGTATCCCAGCCGGCATCCTGTCCGATATAATAGAGATGTGACCGTATCGTCTTCCATGCAGGGGTATTGTTTGCAATACTCATGTCGTATTTATCCCCATTGAAGAGCATCACCGGGATCTGGTATGTCCCGTCAGATCTCGTGAAGGAGTGCCAGAGGAGCTGGGTTCTTTGCCGGTTATACAAATCCACCCTGGCATTCCCGATTGGTTGCCGGGTTGTTGCATCTACGACAGTTCCCGAGGCGAAGTTACAGACCGGGGCATAATACGCGATGATGGTATGTTCTCCTTGGATATTGGCAAAGGAATACGAGGTACGGATTCCGAGCGGGGATCCGTCAACAACCACTTCGGCCAGGTCATAGGTATTCCCCCCCACCGAGATGGAACTTACGATCGTATACCCCTGGGAATTGCCGCAGGGAACCGTGCAGGGGTTTAAGCACGGGGGCGACGGAGTGATGGTACCTGCCGGAGCCGGGTAATAGATGAAACCCGGGGCAAGGTAATAGACTGAAGCATTGATAGAGAACGGGCCTAGGTGTTCAAAAGAAGCTGACAGGGTATGGGGAGCAACGACACGGGTAAAGGTATACGAATACGGGGATGTCTGTGCCCCGAGCGAAGTCCCGTCAACCACGACATCCGCTATCCGGTAGCAGGGGTATGCTGTTACGGTAAATGTCCTGTCTGTCCTGCAGGGAACTATAACGTCCCCGGAAGGATTGATAGTGCCCCCGACTCCTGCGGTTGCATTGATAAGGTATACCTGGGGTGAAAATTGTGCTGATATGGTGTGGTTGGTGGTAACATTCCTGAATACCGTGGTGTTCGGAGATGATCCCGGGCCGGCTGACTGGCTGTCTATGATGATATCTGAAATATTATAGCAGGTGTTTGCGGTTATGGTGAATGGCTGCTCGTTGCCGCAGAGAACGGGAACAATCCCCGAAGGACTGATGTTTCCCCCTGGTCCTGCACTGGCAGTTATTGTCGGGACAATCTGCCTGAAGGTGGAGAATATCGTCTGGTTATCGTGGACATTCTGGAATATCGTGGTGTTCGGGTTATCCGATGGAACGGTCAGGATACCATTGATATTGATGCCTGATATCGCATAACAGGGGTTTGCAGTGCTGATGAATGCCCTGCTTCCTCCACAGGAGACGAGTACCGGGGTAGACGGGGATATCGTCCCTCCGGATCCTGCCCCTGGAGTGATGAGATAGGAGAGGCCTGAAAAGATGGCATGGATGGTATGATCCCTGTCCACCGATGTAAACGTATATGATGGCATCGGGCCTGTTGATACGTTATCCACGAGCAGGTCGGCTATCCGGTAACAGTCGTCAGGGGTGATGGTAAAGGTCTGGTTGCCTCCGTCTTCGACACTCACGTTACCGCCGGGATTTATGTTCCCTCCGGTACCGGCGGTTGCCCTTATGATATGGCCGGGAGGAGGAACCGGGACGGTTATCGTTGCAGTCTGCATGTCCTGTTCGCAGGCGTTGCTTGAGACGAGGATAACGGTATAATCACCGGGAGCGGTATAGATGTGAACCGGATTCTGGAGGGAAGAAGTGGCACCGTCTCCGAAGTTCCACTGCCACCTGCCTGGATCCCCTTTCGTGTGATCAGTGAAGATCACCTTGAGTGGTGCAGGCCCTCCGTCAGAACTTACGGAGAAGTCAGCGACGAGGTTCGGGCAGACCGTGATATAGTTGCTTTTCGTGACCGGGTAAGAGGTATTGCCCTGTGTTACCGTGTAGGTGACCGTGTATCTCGTTACTTTATCGTCTTTTGCGTAATAGGCATCCTTCAGGGGATTTTTTTCCCCGCTGGTATTTCCGTCCCCGAACTCCCAGTAGGGTGTTCCGGTTCCGCATTTCAGGACCTCATGGAACTGTACCCTGAGCGGTTCGGTGCCGAATACCGGTGTTCCGTAAAAGTTCGGTACAACCTGCTGAATAGAGATATAATGCTGTTTTTCTGCGGTAAGTGATGGAATTCCCGCGGTCAGCCTGACCGTGTAGGTACCGGTCGGGGAGTAGGTATGGGAGGGATTCTGGGCAGAAGAAGTACCCCCGTCCCCGAACTCCCAGTAATACGGCCCTGGTTCATTCGTAGAGGCATCGAAGAACTGGATGGCATCGCCGGCACAGGCGACCCGGGGTATGGCATAAAAATCAACCGTAAGGCCGGTCTCGAGGAACCCGGGGATGGATCTGCCCCCGTATCCCCATAAAAGAAATTCGCTGCCGTCAGGTTTCTTCTCGATAAAGGAGACCCTTTTTGGCCTGGTATCCCCGTACACAGCCTCCAGGGTGTCTCCGACGGTGTAATAATCCTGGAACTCGGGTCCCTGCCTTCCTTTCAGCAGGGAAAAAGATCCCGCTTCCCCTGAGTTGTTCACCGGCCATTCAACACCGTCTACGAGGATGCGGAATGACTGGAAGATATCGGCATTTACACCATCCTTGAAGACCCTGAAGTTGTCTCCCCGGTTATGGGTGATAGAGATCTTCGCACCGGTCCGGAGGGGATCGATTATCAGGTGAAAATCACCTGCTGACTTCTCGATGGGCCTGGGCTGGGAGGATACCTCAACCATGAGTATCCCGATACCCGCCACTAGAACTGCACTAATGAGAAGGGCTCCAACCAATTCCGTGACTGCAGGGTTCTTGTCCATGGCC
>JAJRBL010000295.1 GCA_028679485.1 Methanospirillum sp.
CATAATATCCTGACTGCCGCCTGGGTATCAAAGAGACCAGGATCCTGGCAGGAGACAAGGGGGATGATCTTCTCGAGATACCCTGTCAGGTCTTCATCAGTCCCTGCAGGCAGGATACATTCAGCCGGGTGATACCTGGCTGCTTCTGAACGAAGTGTCTCATGCAGATCCTGGTTTCCCGTCTCGGTGAACCGGAAATCCCCGGTAGAGATATCAATATAGGCTATCCCGGTCTTTCTCCTCTTCAGGTCAGGATACACTGCCATGAGGTACCTGGCGTTCTCCGAAGAGATGAGACCGGCATCGATGACCGTGCCGGGAGTGACTACCCTGACGACTGCCCGCTTTACAATGCCTTTTGCCTTCTTCGGATCCTCTACCTGTTCACAGATGGCTACCTTGTACCCCTTTGTGATCATCCTCGAAAGATAGGTCTCCACCGCATGGTACGGGACACCGGCAAGGGGGATATCCTGTCCGTCAGGCATTCTTCCCCTCGAAGTAAGCGTGATATCAAGTTCACGGGCACAGATCTCCGCATCGCCACAGAATGTCTCGTAAAAGTCACCCATCCGGAAGAAGATCACGCAATCCGGGTACTGCTTCTTAGCCTCGTAGAACTGATGCATTGCAGGGGTTAATTTACCGGGTTTTTCTGAAAATCCATTTTGCTGGCCCTTCACCGGGTCTGCAGGATCACTCATAGATGTGTACCTGTTTGTGAGATAAACACCTAAAGGGTAACCCGGGATAATACTCCCGGCTACCCGTGTTTTTCTGGGTAAAATTATGCAAATAAGCCGGAAAAATGATAGTTTTAAACATATACAGACCAGAAACTCTTCTATGAAAGCTGCCATCATCGGCGCATCCGGTTACACCGGCGGCGAACTGATCCGGCTCCTGCACTCTCATCCTCACGTGACGGTCGGTATCGCGACATCACGTCAGCGGGCAGGCCGGCCGGTGACCGATCAGCACCCCCACCTGACGGGTTTCTGCAACCTTACCTTTGAAAATCCGGAGATATCGGAGATCGATACAGATATCGTCTTCCTCGCGGTGCCGCATACCGCAGCCATGACATATGCCCCGGGCCTGGTTGAACGGGGGATCAAGGTCATCGATCTCTCGGCTGATTACCGGCTGCCAAAAGATGTCTTTGAGAAAGTATACGGAACCCCGCATACGGCATGGATGGATGTGCCGTACGGGCTGTGCGAGTTTCACCGGGAGGAATGCAAAAAAGCCTCCTTCATCGCCAATCCGGGATGTTTCCCCACTGGCGCAACCCTGGCCGCGGCCCCGCTCGCAAAAAAAGCCCGTACTATCATCTATGACTCCAAGACCGGGGTATCAGGCGCAGGAGACAGTCCGTCTGCAACGACGCATTATCCCAACGTTGGCGATAACCTGACGGCGTATAAATGGACAAGCCATCGTCACCTGGCCGAAATGAGACAGGAACTCTCCAGTCTCGGATCACCTGCAACCTGTTACTTCACCCCGCACCTCCTGCCGGTAAACCGGGGGATCCTGACAACAGCCCATATCCTGCTTGACGAGCCGGTTGAACAGAAAGAGATGGAAGAGATGTACCGGACGTTTTACCGGAATGAACCATTTGTCAGGTACCAGCGTCCGTCCCTGAATGCAGTAAGGGGATCCAACTTCTGTGACCTGATGGTTGAAGCCTCTGAAAACCGGGTGGTGGTCGTTTCGGCCATCGACAACCTCGTGAAAGGAGCAAGCGGACAGGCAATACAGAATATGAACCTTATGTGCGGGTTTGACGAGACCTGCGGGCTGATGACACCTGCGGTTCTTCCCTGAGGAGTATCATGAGAATTCAGGATGCAATGACAAAAGAACCGGTGACCTGCCAGGCGGATGACGCCATATCTGAGGTTGCCGGGATCATGCGAAGCAGAAAGATCGGAGGAATACCAGTTCTTGACGGGGATGCTCTCGTCGGGATCGTGACAGAGACCGATATCATCAGGCTGCTTATGACAAAAGGACCTTCTGACGATCTCTGGCTTCCGTCCCCCCTGGAGATCATCGAGCTCCCGGTCCGGGAATTCTTCAACTGGGAGCGTACCAAGACAGCACTCACCGATATCAGGAAGAAAAAAATTTCAGAGATCATGAGCCGGCCGGTGATCACTATCTCCCCTGACGACGATGTCGAGTCCGCAGCAGGAAAGATGCTCGAGAAGAAGGTTGACCGCCTGTGTGTCGTAAAGAACGACAAACTTGTGGGAATAATTACCAGGGAGGATATCGTCTGGTCGCTGGCCGGTGGAAAAGATGAGTGATATGCGATCCATCTGTGCCGTGGACGGGGTATCGGCAGCAGGCATCAGGGAAGGAAAGTTCGGGCTCGCCCTTATCCGTGCAGAAGGAACGGCGGCAGCGGCTTTTACATTAAACCGTGCCCCTGCTGCCCCTATCATCCTCATGCGGGAGAGGATAAGGAAAGGGTACCTCTCGGCAACCATCTCGAACAGTGGCTGTGCGAATGCCCTGACCGGAAAACAGGGGATTGCAGATGCCGGGGAGATGGCACGCATAGCCGGAGAGTCGCTCGGCCTCGATCCCGAAACGATCGGTGTCGCAAGTACCGGGGTAATCAGCCGGTACCTGGATATCCCCCTGATCCGTGACCAGTGTTCCAGGATCGCCCCGGCACTTGAACACAGTCCGAAAGCCGAGGTCTCCGCTGCCAGGGCTATAATGACCACGGATCTGACTGAAAAGCACGCCCTTGTCGAGAGGGAAGGATTTGTAATCGGAGGGATCTGCAAAGGATCCGGCATGATCGCCCCGAATATGGGGACGATGCTCGGATACGTATACACCGATGCCGAGATCGGCCCGGACGATCTTCAGGATGCCTTAAAAACCGCCGTGAAACGGAGCTTTAACCGCGTTGTCGTTGACGGGGATACCAGCACCAATGACGTGGTCTTCTGCACGGCGACAGGGACTGCCGGAAAAGTCCGGACCGATGAATTCACCTCAGCCCTTGAAGA
>JAJRBL010000296.1 GCA_028679485.1 Methanospirillum sp.
AGGAATCGTCCGAGCAGGTAATTCATCTGGCCTGATTCCAGCAGAAAGGCATCATGACCGTAATTTGATCGAATCTCACAATACTCGACATTTTTATCCAGCTGGGCAAGAGCTGAAACGATCTCGCGGGAGAGATAGGAGGGATACAGCCAGTCCGAGCTTACTGCTATTACCAGGAATTTCGCCGTTACATCCCTGAATGCATCGATTAATGAGTCATTAACCGTGAGATCGAAGTAATCCACGGCTTTGGTGATATAGAGGTATGAGTTTGCGTCAAACCGCTGGACAAACCGGTCACCCTGGTGATGAAGATAACTTTCAACCTGGAAATCCGTGGTAAAATCGTAACTATACGCATCTTTTTCCTGGAGATCCCGCCCGAACTTCTGATGCATCGATTCGTCAGAGAGATAGGTGATATGTCCTATCATCCTTGCCAGGGCAAGACCACTTGCAGGCCCTTCGTGTTCTGCATAATTACCGTTCTTCCATTCGGGATCTGATCTGATTGCACACCTGCCTACTTCATTGAATGCAATCTGTTGGGGGGTTGAGTAAGCCGTGCTCGCGATGACGATGATCCTGCTTACAAACGATGGGTATGCGACGCTCCACTCAAGAACCTGCATTCCCCCCATTGATCCCCCGGCTATGGCAAACAGGTGACTGATGCCGAGTGACTCGATGAAATGCTTCTGAACCCTGACCATATCCCTTATGGTAATGACCGGGAATGAAGCTCCCCAGGGTTCTCCGGTATCAGGATTGATCGATGAGGGACCTGTCGTCCCTTTGCATCCCCCGAGGACATTCGTGCAGATGATAAAGAACCGGTCCGTATCGAAGGCTTTCCCCGGCCCGATAACCATCTCCCACCAACCGGGTTTTTCATCTCCCTCATGGTATCCTGCGGCATGGGCATCCCCGGTAAGTGCGTGGCACAGGAGGATAGCATTGGGGTGATCCGGATTTAATGTGCCGTACGTCTCGTAGGCCACGGAGAATGACGGGAGAACAGCCCCGCTCTCCAACTGTATAGGTGTCTCAAATGTCGCAATTTTAGTCTCAACGGTTCCGATAGATGCCCTGATCATACAATCCCTCTCCTGATATCTTGTAATGACGCGTTGTTCTCTCTGCAGGAGATATTCCTTTGTTTCCCTGATATGCGAATCATCTTTTCAAGTGGAACCCGCGAGGCCTCCATGATATCTGGTGCAAGATTGACCTCCCCGGATCCTTTTTCAAGGCAGGTCTTCACCGACTGGAGCGTGATCTGTTTCATCGGGGTGCATACTCCCCCTGCCGGGTAATACTGTTTTTCAGGTATCTCCCGTTTCAACCGGTTTATCATGCCGTTTTCAGTACCTATGATAAAGGACGATGCCCTGCTCTCTCTGCAGTACCCGATCATCCCACTTGTGGAACAGACTGCATCTGCCCTGTCGATGACGTCCGGACGGCATTCGGGATGGGCAACAAACGGGGATCCCGGGTGAAATGCCCGCATGTTATCAACCATTAACGGGGTGATGCGATCATGGACATAACAATTTCCCCGTCCCGGAATTATCTTTTTTGGCGTAAACCTCTGGACATATGATGCCAGGTTCAGGTCAGGGAGAAAAATAACCTCTTCGGATGAGCATGATCTGACAATATCCGGTGCATTGGCTGAGGTGCAGCATACATCTGACATAGCCTTGATCTCTGCCGTAGTATTGACATAACTGACAATTTCTGCCGAGGGATACCGCTCTTTCATGCGGGATATCTCGTCCGGGGTGATCATGTGGGCCATCGGGCAACAGGCATCAGGGACAGGATGAAGAACGCGGGCATCCGGGGAGAGTATCTTTGCTGTCTCTGCCATGAAGTCAACACCGCAGAATACAATGGTTTTTTTCCCTGAATCACGGGCTGCCACGGAGAGTTCGAGTGAGTCGCCGATCCGGTCGGCTATTTCGTATACTTCAGGTCTCTGGTAATTGTGGACGAGGATTATCGCGTCTTTTTCGCGTTTCAGGTCCTGTATCTCGGTAGTGATCTTCCGGATCTCTGATTCAGATGATGGGCGTGTCATAAGGACGTTTCACAATTGTGAAATATGTTTGACGTATTACCCCATAATAGTCGTGATCCTTTACTCCTTTCAGAGGGAATAAAAGATTTTTTCCGCGAGGAATTAAGCTTACTGGGTACCAGCATATGTTCGACGTATCATTCAGGGAAGAGATCCCTTTGACAAGGGATCTCATATATTTTGACAATGCATCAACCAGCCTGATGCCGGCTTCGGTGCTGGAAGCGATGAATGAGTATGAACGGACCTCCAGGTCCAATGTGGGCAGGGGAGTCCACCGGCTCTCCCAGGTAAGCTCCCAGCTCTACTGGGATGCCCATGAACGGTTAAAAAAGTTCGTAGGAGGAGAAGCGGGGCTCTGCATCATCGGAAAAAACTGTACCGAGGCGATTAACCAGGTTGCGTACGGAATGGACTTTCAGCCGGGGGATCATATTATCAGTACCGTTCTTGAACACCATTCGAATATCCTTCCCTGGATTAACCTCAGAAAAAAAGGGGTCACTATTGATTTTGTGCTGCCTGACCAGGACGGATATCTGCATCCTGGTAATTTTGCTGAACTTATCCGGAGAGAAACCAGACTTATTACCTTCACGCATGTATCAAACGTCCTTGGAACCATTCAGCCGGCCCGGGATATCTGTTCCCTTGCCCGTGATTCCGGGGTAAAAACGCTGGTTGACGGGGCGCAGTCAGTCCCGCACCTCCCTGTTGATGTATCCAGATTAGGGTGTGATTACCTCTGTTTTTCCGGGCATAAAATGCTCGGGCCAACCGGTATCGGTGTTCTCTGGATGAAAGAGCCAGATTTAACTCCCCTTACCCTCGGGGGAGGAAGTATCAGGCAGGTAACGATTGATGATTATACCCTTGAAGACGGATATATGCGATATGAGGCTGGAACTCCCCATATCACCGGCGCAGTCGG
>JAJRBL010000297.1 GCA_028679485.1 Methanospirillum sp.
ACACGGACAGTCGCTGGTCAAGACAATTACCATTCACGCACAACTCTCCGATGGCACCGAGGTCGTCAAAGAGATATCAAACGATATCGGAAGCACGGCGGAGATCCAGGGAACAGCAGGAATAGACAAGGTACAGGTGATCGTCTTTTACAAAAACGGGGAGCATTATAAAATCGGGGAGAAATCATTAGGTCCCCGCGGATAATAATCCTGCTTACTCTTTTTTACCCGGGAATAGCGATACAATTGCAAGCGCCCCTCCTGCAATCAGGGGAAACAATGCTGCCTGTGTCGGTTCCGGGACCGGTGTCATTTCAGGAGTTGTCTCTATCGGAGCAGGTACTGACGTGTTTACCGCGATCTGAATGAGGGTTCCTGATACCGGCGTTACCTGTCCGGGAGCTACCGAGGTTGTCCCGGTCCATTCCTGATAACCGGGAAGGGTCAGGCGTATCTTTGTCTCTCCTACCGGAATATCTGTCAACGTCACCGGAGTTATTCCTGCTATTGAACCATTGACGAAAACATTCGCACCAGACGGTGCCGAGGTCACCTGCAATGTTCCACTCGTGGCCGGAGAGAGAATTACCCTGACTTTTGTGTCCATGTTTGCCTCCACATTCACCCGGTCCTTCCAGTCCTGGTAACCGGGAAGGGTAACCACGATAACACGGAATCCTGCTTTGATATCCCTTAACACACGGATCCCTGACGAATCAACCGTGCCGAGGGGTGTACCGTCAAGAGATATCGCAGCTCCCGGGGGAGTTACGGCAAGAGAGAGGGTTCCCGTGTTTGCAGGAGGGAGTTTTGTCAGGATTCCCCGAAGAATAGTGTTTTTCCCCGGCTTTGGTGCCTGAAGAACCGTTTCATTATAGGTGGAGTATCCGTCTGCGGTGATCATAAGGATATGATGTACCGGTTTGTTGCTGGTCTCGGCCGGAACCAGCAGGATTCCTTTCTGGATTGTACCGGCCAGTGTGCCGTCAAAATAAACCGAAGCATTCTCGATATTTGACCGGACCTCATAATACCCTGTTCCGGAGGGATTTTCACCCGCTACCGGGGAAATACACCACAAAAAGAGGAAAAACCCGGCTATCAGGAGAGATGCCTGGATCTTCGGATCCTCTCTCATTTTACTCGCATTTGTCGTCATAATTCCTGTCACATCCGTTCCATTTAAATCACAACTTCTATCTTCTTCTCCCGAGGAATGCCCAGCAGATACAGCCGGTTCCAACCATGAAGGCAGTCAGAATTCCTGCATTGCCTCCGGACTGGGTCGCAACCGGCGATCCGGATACCGGAACGAGGGAACCACTGACCGGAACATTGGTACCTGATACCACCTCAACGGGAGAAGACCAGTCCTGGTATCCTCCCAGACGGAGGAGAACCCTGTGGGAACCTGCCGGTATATCTTCCAGGCTGACCGGCGTCACTCCCCGGTATACCTCGTCCACGTAGACCTGCACATTCTCCGGCGACGATGAGATTTCCAGGGTTCCGTTGGTAACCGGACTCAGGTTTACCCGGACTTCGGCGAAACGCCCATCCGGAACCGTTACTACCTGTTCCTTGGATCCATACCCATCCTTTGAGCCGGTAAGGGTATGGTCTCCCGTGGAGATATTCTCCAGAATGAGCATTCCCTGGTCAGGAACCAGACCCATCGGTTCTCCATCAAGAGATATCGCCATACCAACGGGATCACCGTCAACGTGAAGAGAACCATTCGCCTGGATAAGCGGTTCTCCAATATACGGGGATGCAATCCCGCATACCGGCATGGAGGCAAGAAGAACAAGTGTCAGGCTCAACAGAAAAAAAAGAATTGTTTCCCGGATTTCATCCGCCATCTACTTCACCGCGTCGGTTGTATTGTCTGGTATCACCTGGGCAGGTACTGGTTTGGAGACGAGGATTGCCTCAACAACCCCCGTGGTTCCACCGGTAACCGAGACATTGGCTGCCCAGTCCTGGTAACCATCTTTCATTACCTGTATCCGGTGTTCCCCGACACGGATATCCGGAATTCTTACCGGTGTAATACCTGCAGCCCGGTTATCAAGATAGATCTGGGCATCATCAGGTGTTGAATTGACCTGTAACTCTCCCAGAGGGGAAGAGACCATCTCTATCCGGTACGTTGCGACTGCATTATCATCGATATACAACGGGTCGATCTTCGGTATATACCCTGCTTTGCGCGCCTCGACGGTGTACAACCCGCGGGGTATGGTATAAGCAACCAGAATCCCGGAGTCCGGGGATCCACCCATATTTTTCCCGTCCAGGAAAAATTCCGCCCCGGAAGGTGTACTCTCAAATTTGGCGATTCCGATCCCCTCATACGAGGTTTTATTCAAATCAATCTGGTACGCTACCGTCTTTCCCGGTACAGCGGGAATAAACGGGCCTGCAAAATTCTGAAATCCCGTATACTCCATCCGGATATTGTTCCACTGAGGCGAGACCGTTGTATCAACGGGAATGGTCAGGCTTCCCCCTGAAATATACCCCATGTACTGGGTATCCAGGTATACCCTGGCTCCTTCCTGGTCTGAACGAATCTCAATATATCCGATTCCGGGCGCGGAAAAATTCATCTTTTCTGCTCCGGCGATACCACATGCGATGGCAGGTATAAATAATAGACCTACCAGTATGATCTCCCATTTCATACTTCACATCAGCCCCTGTATGTGACCATAGGTGATGAACGTTCATAATTCTTTGGAAAAGAGTCGGGGTATGCACAGCATACAACTATATCATTGACATACGAGACGTCGTACAATCGTCATTCTGATAGAACTGTTCCGGATAATCACATGATAACCATCCTGCGTATCCTGATACGGGAAGATGTGCTGACCTTTATTCTTGGAATTTCCCTATTTATCTTCGTTTTTTCTACGATAATCAACATATCGGTCACCGATCAGTTATACCCGGAGAAGGTTGTCCCGGTACATATCTACACGAGGGGAGATCCTGATGTTCCCTTTTTTCTCGGAGTGATCATGAAAGAGGGCTCGAATAATGCAATCATTCTCATCAATCAATGGGAAAAACCAGAAAACCAGTCAGATTTCCTTGTCTCCTTCGCCGAACCGGTCCAGAACATTGAGATTGCTCTCCAGAAAAAGAAAGCGGATGACGGAAACAGGACTCGTCTTCTCGATTTTACAAGCCGGCGTCATATCCAGTATGAAAAGATATACCAGGAGACAGGAAACACCAGCATCTCCCGGATCCCTATAAACCCACAGGAGATCTCCCATTTTTACGGGATTGAATGCAATGTAAGGGGCATCACCCGGAAAGTGAGCGCGTTTCAAAAGACGGTTTCGGTCTCCCTGAAAACAGATCCCGGCGAGGAGATCGAAGGTTACAAGCCGGTCAGGAACATCATCGCCCAGGTTGTACCGCCTTCCGATTATTCCGTGGAAAACGCCATGCCTGAAGCAGTCCTTTTGAGCTTCATCGGAGAGCATTTTTCAGCCAATGAATTCTTCGTGGATACTACGAAGACCGATCTCTTTGTACTCTACGAAAACAGGTTTATTGAACGTGACATCCGCATTCTTGAGATTATCCTCGGGATGCTACTCAGCCTTGCCACGTACTTCATCGCAACGGGATTTATCAAGATGGTAGCCCCTCTCAACATCTCCATTTTGCGGGACGATAAGGAGAGAGAGATGGTAATGATGGTGAACCAGGGAAGAAGATACCAGAAAACCATGAGAAGGGGGAGAATGAGATGAGATTCGCTTATGCAGCGGTTGACCGGCCTCCTCCCCGGGATGATCATGAAAGAGAAGAGAACAGACTGATGAACATTGACTGATTCAAAGAAAAAATGATTAAAATGTACAGATTAATTCTCGCAACCGGACTTGCGATCATCCTGATCGCAGGAGTCGTATCCGGAGATACGAATATGAGCGGTACCTGGAACACCACAGGAGGATCCGATCTCATCAGGATATCTGACGACGGTTCGACCGGTTCCTGGATCTGGAATACTACCGGGGGGCAGACTGAAGATGGGATCACTATTACCCCCGTGGATGGAGACTCCTTTATCGTTGTATCTGACAAGAAAGGGATCAGTATCGCGGTTATTTCACCTGATGAACTGAATCTTTACAACCTGAGCGAAGCCGGCAGTACGGGTATTCCTCTCTCATACCGGTTTACCAGGTGTCATGAAACGGCAAATACCACAGACCGGGGCATGTTTCTCTCCGGATTTTCAACAGGAGTGGGTGCTTCACAGGAAGAACAGCAGACTGCCGATTCTGCAGGAATAGAAGGGAATGAACGGTTTGATAGTAACAGTCAGGTATCATGCGATGACAAGATATGTACCTGTGACGGTGAGACATGCGTATGCTCCGGGCCTGACTGCCAGTGCGAAGGAAAGGACTGTGTGAAGGCTGCCAGCGGGTATTCATGTTCCGGGTGGGACTGCTGGTTTACCTGCAGGAACGGGGAAGACTGCAAGATTTTGGGATCCTGATGGGTCTGATTGCATGATCCGTTTTCCTCCTCTTTTCAGGGACACCGTCCTTATCTGTACCGTGCTCCTTATGCTGAGTTCTGCTGTAGGGTACGGAACACTCACCCTGCTCCCGGAGGTATACAGCATTACACAGATAGGTGAGGATGAGATAGTCCTTCCTTCCGATGATATACCACAGGCTGAATATATCCTGAAACTCTTTGTCAGTAACCTTGAGATCGTGACGGTAGCCTTTCTGGGAGGTTTTTTGCTGGGAACAGGCCCGATTATCATCCTAATTATTAACGGGTTCATGTTCGGGGCGATCTTCAAACTGCTTACCGAAAACGGTCTTGTATTCCTCCTCAGCCTGGTCCCTCACATGATCCTTGAAATTCCGGCATTCATCATCGCCTGTGCACTGGGACTCCTTGCAGGAGAGATCTCCTGGAATTATCTCCTGAAAAAAGAGAGGCCTGATATTAAAATCCGTGACCTCGTGATCCTTTTCCTCGTGTACCCGGTTCTGCTGCTCGCCTGTGCCGCCATAATCGAGGGACTCGTTTCAGTTCAGCTCCTGGGTACCTTGTGAGGGATCGGAAGTCCCCGGTTATAACGCCTGGAATGCTTTTCTTCTGCCTAGGATGCAGCCTTCTCCCCTGCATCCCCCAACCGGATGCTTCGGCGAGCCGAGGCTTCCCATGCATCTTGCCATGAGTGCTGCTCCCCTCGGAAGGGCACTGGAGACGAAGATCACCCGGTCATAGGGATCAGGGTAGAGATTTCGTTCAACGATGCCTTCCATCACGTACTCCGGTTTCCTTCCCGACAGGATCGCCCTTCCGGAGAAGCCAATCGCCGAGTTTTCATGGAGAAGACCTTCTTTTTTTATCACATCAAGCACGCGGAGAGGGATCTGGGCACAGGTCCGGTCTACCACGTCGGTGAACTGGTCCCTGCCATAGGTCTCATAGACCTCTCTTCCGATCTCCTCCAGTTCATGGTAGTTGGAGAAGTCAGATCCGCAGTCAACCCCGATTATCGCGATCTTCTCATTATCAGCGATGACCGGATCGATGGGTACCTGCCCGTACCTCTTCAGGTGATGAGGCACCACCTCAACCGTGATGAGCCTGTCTATCTTTGCCGAGTAATCCCTGCAGACTGCCGTCGCCTTCTTTGAGAAAAAACCCGTTACCATCTCCTCTCCGAAGAACTCGTGGGCACTCCCGAACTGTTTATGCACCTTCCCGGTTCCTTTCACGAGGGTATCGGCGATTGCTCCTCCAAGCCCGACGATGCACCCGACCGTCCGTGCATAGGGATCTCTCCGGTCTTTCGGAACCGACTCGGTGATCCTGCCGTCGAGGATCGTTCCGAAATCTATCGAGATACAGGGATTGCGGAGATCTACGGGAGTATTGATGGCTCCCTGCTTGATGCCGGCTAGGGAGAGATCC
>JAJRBL010000298.1 GCA_028679485.1 Methanospirillum sp.
CCGTTTTACCGACTGGCTCTGTGACAGCCAGGTCTCGTACCTCCTCGTGGCTGGTGACCTGGTGGACGGCATCGGGATTTATCCTGACCAGGACAAGGAACTCGTTATCACCAATATCTATGAGCAGTACGACGTTCTTGGCAGGATGCTGTCAGATCTGCCTTCCCGCATCAGGGTAATCCTCTCTCCCGGGAACCATGACGTGGTGCGGGGTGCAGAGCCACAGCCGGCCATACCGGAAAAATTCAGGAGATCGTACCCGGATTCATGCACCTTTGTGGAGAACCCGGCGCTTATCAATCTCCAGGGGGTCAGGGTCCTTATGTACCACGGGCGTTCGTTCGATGACCTTATCGGTCTCATGCCCGGGGCTAGTTATGATAAGGCATACGATATCATCCCCGAGATGCTGAAACGCCGCCATCTTGCTCCCTGTTACGGGAAAAGAACTCCCATTGCTGCAGACACGGTAGATAACCTCATCATCGATCCTATCCCCGAGGTGGTGCATACCGGCCATGTGCATATCTGCGGGATCAGCAGGTACCGCGGGGTCCTGGGGATAAATTCAGGTACCTGGCAGAGCCAGACCGCGTTCCAGAAGCAGATGAATATCCAGCCGACACCGGCGGTCGCCATCGCGCTGGACCTGATGACGCTGCAGCCCCGGATGTATGACTTTTTGACTGGTTCACCCGAACCGCTTGTCCTGTAAGGCGGGGATGAAGATCGCTTCAGGTTCGGATCGGCAAATTCCCCCCTTATATATGACCTGACTCGATTCGTATCGTTATTTACGTTACATGAACGAATATTCTCAGATCACCGTCTCGATCTCTTGTATACTCGAGGACATGATGCGTATGGATTTGATGATAATAGTACCAATTTGTGCCCTGGTAGGTCTCATCTTCGCCGGGTTGAGTTATTCCCGGATGAAGAAGGAGCCTGCGGGTGATGAACTGATGCAGAAGATCGCGGCAGCCATTCACCTTGGTGCAATGACCTACATCAAGAGGCAGTATGCTGCCATAGCGGTTTTCGTCGTTGTGCTTGCGGTTGTTCTTACGATTGCGATCAACCCTCTCACAGCGGTCTGTTTTGTTGTAGGAGCAGGCCTCTCCGCCCTGGCCGGATTTATCGGGATGTACTCGGCGACCAAGGCGAATGTCAGGACAACGTACGCTGCACGCGAGGGGATGTCCAAGGCCTTTAAGGTCTCGTTCTCAAGCGGGATGGTCATGGGTCTCACCGTGGTCGGTCTGGGCATGCTCGGTCTTTCAGGGATGTACTTCCTGATGACCGGGATCACCGGGGCCACCGACGAGGCAACGATCAACATCCTCTCGGGTTTCTCGCTTGGTGCATCATCCATTGCACTCTTCGCCCGTGTCGGCGGAGGTATCTTCACCAAGGCAGCAGATGTCGGTGCCGACCTCGTCGGCAAGGTCGAGGCAGGAATTCCCGAGGACGACCCCCGGAACCCGGCAGTCATTGCAGACAATGTCGGTGATAATGTCGGTGATATCTGCGGTATGGGTGCTGACCTCTACGAGTCCTACGTCGGAGCCGTGGTCGCCACGATGCTTATCGGGGCAGGTGTCGCCATGGCCTCCCAGTATCCGGGTGTTCCCTCCATCAACCTGATCATGCTCCCGATGCTGGTGGCAGGGCTTGGCATTATCGCGTCGGTCATCGGTTCGCTCTTTGTCAGGAGCAACAAGAACGAGGCAGGGGCCATTCACAAGGCCTTCAATTCCGGAACCTTTGCCAGCCTCGTCATAACCGTCGCTGCAACCTACGGACTCGTGGAACTGCTGATGCCCGGACAGATAGGACCGTTCGTGGCAACGATCGCCGGACTCATCGCCGGGTTCCTCATCGGGCTTGTGACCGAGTATTACACCTCGTACGATCACAAACCCACCCAGTCAATCGTAAAGGCAGCAGAGACCGGGGCAGCAACCGATATCATCGCCGGTCTTGCGGTTGGTATGGAGTCCACGTTCATTCCCGTCATCATCGTCGCAGCGGCTATTGCAATCTCTGCCCAGTTCGCCGGTATCTACGGTGTTGCCCTGGCCGGAGTCGGGATGCTCGCAACCCTCGGTATCACCCTCTCGGTCGATGCCTACGGCCCCACAGCAGATAACGCAGGAGGTATTGCAGAGATGAGCCACCAGCCGAAGGAGGTCCGGGCCATCACCGATACCCTTGACTCAGTCGGAAACACCACTGCAGCAATCGGAAAAGGATTTGCAATCGGTGGTGCAGCCCTGACCGCCCTTGGTCTCTTCGTCGCGTATACCCAGGCAGTCGATTTATCCTCCGTCGATATGCTCCAGCCGATCGTCTTCGTCGGTATCATCATCGGTGCCATGCTTCCGTTCCTCTTCTGCTCCTTTGCCATGAAAGCAGTCGGGAAGGCAGCCGGGTTCATCGTCGAGGAGGTACGCCGCCAGTTCAGGGAGATCAAGGGTCTCATGGAAGGGACTGCTGAGCCTGATTACGCGGCCTGTATCACTATCTCCACGAATGCAGCCCTTCGCGAGATGATCCTTCCGGGATGCATGGCAATCCTTGCACCACTTCTCATCGGAAAGCTCCTGGGGATAACAGCCCTTGCCGGCATGCTCGTCGGTTCGATCGCTTCCGGTTTCCTCGTGGCCGTGTTCATGGCAAACGCCGGTGGAGCCTGGGATAACACCAAGAAGTATATCGAACAGGGTCATTCAGGCGGAAAGGGATCCTTTGCCCACAAGGCAGCGGTAACCGGAGACACGGTCGGAGACCCGTTCAAGGATACGGCAGGACCTGCTCTCAACATCCTCTTAAAGTTAATGGCAGTTGTATCGGTCGTTTTCGCACCGATATTCCTGTAAATTAAAAAAACCTTTTTTTCGGCTACGCCTGCCCCTCACGCTCCCTGGCAAAAAGCAGGTCTCCTCATGAAAAAGCCAGTCTGTGACTCGGATTATACCGGGTATCCGCTATGCCCTCCGGTTATCCGATCCAAAAACTTCTCATGGATATGGAGCCGTTCTGAAATCCCTCGTAGATAAACCTGAGTGGTTCACCTTCTTCCTTGAGAGCGAGGGTATAGATCATCGGGAGATAATGATCAAGGGTTGGTATCGCATGGGAAGCCCATTTTCCTGTATCTGGATACGCGATCAGGGCATCATCGTCACCTTTCATCAGGTAAGATCTGATCATTTCATCCGCCTCTGCAGCCCAGGTGACTGATGCCTCCTCCCGTTCGGACGAGTCGATAAGCCGGAGGTTATGGACCAGGTTTCCGCTCCCGATGATGAGAACCCCCATCTCCCTGAGAGGCTTCAGTCTCTTCCCGAGTTCGTAATGGGAAGAGACCAGTCCTGGATGCGGGTCATTGAAGAGGTAATCGAGGCTCATCTCAAAGACCGGGATATCGGCTGCAGGGAAGATATGCCTGAGAACAGAGTATGACGCATGATCGAGCCCCCAGGTACTGTTGCACCTGATCGTCCCGTCTCTGATCACCTCTTCTGTCAGCCGTTTTGCATAGTCGGATCCCCCGCTGCACTCGTAGGTCACCCGGTATAACTCAGGCAGAAATCCGAAAAAATCGTATATCATCCTTGGTTTCTCTGTACAGGTGACACAGGTCCCCCTGGTGAGCCAGTGGGCAGATATAACCATGATGGCCTGAGGCCTCGGAAGAACCTCTCCGAGGGATGCCAGACTCCTGGTGAACGGGTTGGATTGTATTATGTTCATCGGGGACCCGTGCCCGATGAAGAGTACCGGCATCTTTTCCCCTCGTTGCGGTATGAGAGCGTTATTCATGGGCAACCTGGTACCTCAGAGGGAGAGGTATCTATTTCAGGCTTCTTCAAGACCGGTTTCCCGGTTATCTGTGGTATTCCCGGAACTTTCAGAGTTCTTCCTGCCGTCAAACCTCTTCGTAGCATACCGTTGCATTACGCTATCCAAAAAGTCCATTAAGTCTCCTCCTGGTGGGAATTTACGTGAGTGATAGTTTTTAGGTACCCTAAAACTTTTTGGAATAAACCGGCTGAAAGGTTGTCTATAGGGTGTTTTCTTCTGGGATGTCCTTTTTCTGAACCAGGATCGAAGAGCGTATCATCCCTGCGCAGATCCTGACCGCTTCCTGTATTCCTGGAGAGAGGCCGGGTTCAGACGTTACCTCTCCATACTGGATCCCGATTACAAAGACCTCTGCCCCGGTCTCCCCGGCCAGGTACTGAAGGATGAGATCGAGGGAGAGGCCGTGGGCACTCCTCCGGAGATCTGCGATCTCCTCCGGTTCCAGGATCCGGATCGTCCCCGAGGCCGTGCCGAGATCGAGTGCATCCAGGAAGACGATCACCGAAGGGTTACACCGTTTTATTACACCGGTATACTCCTCGGGAACGGTTCCGGCATCGATCAGGTGGGGGAGAGATCCCTGCAGGGCATCAAGAAGAACCGGGCCGATGGCATCATCTCTTCTCATCCGGTTCCCTACTCCTGCCACGACGATCCGTGCGGGATCCACACCCCGAAGCCGGTGGTCGAGTTCTGCCTGTATATCTCCGGGATCTTCTGGCATACAACCCGGATTATCCTCTCATTTCGTAGAGAATCCCGGCAATCTTCTCGAGACTTCCTGATACCAGGTCCGGAAAGAGCCCGATGATGATGCATAACCCTACCATGATCAGGATGGGGAGCATCGTGCAGAGCGGGGGATCGCTGAGGTCGGCGAAAGAATCCCTGGGTTTTCCCAGGAATATGAGATAAAACGCCCGCATCAGGCAGATGAAGATGATGATGCTCGTCACCCAGCCGAACACTCCGAAGATAGTGAGATCAAACCCGGCTACGGAGAGAATAACCGGAAATCCTGCTTCGATAGAGCCTTCATAGATGATCTCCTTGCTGATGTATCCGTTCAGGAACGGAAGACCGGACATTGCAAGGGAAGCGATGAGGAAACAGAGGCCGGTAAGGGGCATCACCCGGAAAAGACCGCCCATGTTGTGAATTTTGAGTGTCTTCGCCTGGAAGAGCAGAATCCCCGCGATGAGAAAGAGACTACCCTTGAAGAGCAGGTGGTTAAGGATGTGAAACAGGGCACCGTAGATAGCAAGCGGAGTTGCAAGACCGAGTCCGAGGGTGATATAACCCATCTGGCTGATGCTGCTCCAGGCAAGCAGTCGCTTGATATTCCGGGCGAAGAATGCCATGATACCCCCCATGACCATGTTCAGGGTGGCGATGAAGAGGATGATGAGCATGAGGGTATCGATACCCGAGATCGCAAAGAATGGCAGGATGACCTTCGCCATCCCGATGACACCGCTCTTTATCAGGATACCTGACATGGTCGCACTGACCGGTGCAGGGGCGTCAGCATGGGCAGGAGGAAGCCAGATCGCACTGAGCGGGAAGAGTCCTGCCTTGGTTCCAAATCCGAAGAAGAAGAGTATCCCAAGCAGGAAGGCCTCATCAGGGGAGATTCTGCTCATGTCCATCTGGTGAATATCGAGGGTTCCTGTCAGGGTATAGA
>JAJRBL010000299.1 GCA_028679485.1 Methanospirillum sp.
CCGGTTGAAGAGGCTTCCGAGTTCCTCAAATTCGTCTCCGGTATGAAGGTCCACCTTTTTCGAGAGATCACCACTTCCTATCACTCTGGTTGCATCCATAAGAACACCGATGGGCCTGGTAATATACCTCGCGAATACAACAGCAATGAGACTGATAAAAAACAGCAGGATGAGCGAACCGGCCAGGTACATACTGAGCACGGTCTGCTTGTTATCCGAGATCGTAGTTGCAGTTTTTGCGGTCTCATTTCTGATATCAGCTTCAGTCCTGATAACGGGAGCCAGGATGGAGGATAAAGGCCTGACAATACCGATACTCCATCCGGTACTTGCAATCGGGGCATAAGCGATGATACTCTCACCATCAGCCATGGATACCCGTTCAACTCCGGTCTTACCTCCGGTCATGTTTCTCCCGGCAGATACAATCGAGGGATTATCAGATTCAAGGAGGTTTTCTGCCGAGTAGATCTCATCCCAGCGGGTATCCTTGGTAGAAAGGCCGGGTTTCGATATGATATCACCATTTTTATCAATAAGGATAGCATATCCCTCTCCACCTGAATCCGTGCTGTTGATGATCTGGTTGATGGTGTCTACTCTTACATCCAGACCGATAACCCAGCTGAAATTCTTTGCTTCAGAACGGATTGGGATAGCACCGGTCATCATGAGGGTATTGCTGCTCGAATCAACGTATGGACCAATCCAGGTGATATCTCCGGTCCTCATGGCATCGATATACCATGGCCTGACACGGGGATCGTACGTTGCGGGGATGGTATCTGTCCAGGGATGAACCAGGATATAGCCGGTATCAGTTCCGATATAAATGGAGTCAAGATCAGCATTAGTTCCATACAGAGGAAGGAAATACTTATCCATATCGCTCAGATACCCGACTTCCTCATTCGTACCCGGGGATGCATTGGGTGCTGCATGGAGAAGCGAGGATGTCTTCGGATCTGCCGGAGGTGAATCATTACCGTACACATGACCGGTTCCTGAAGCAGGAATATCCATCTCCTGTTTCACTACCTGGTACAGGAATTTCAGATTATTTTCAGAACGTGAAAAGTAGTAATTTGACAACTCTGCCTTATCCTGTGCAAGAGATAATAATTCGCGTTCTGCACTCTGTAAAAGAGCCTGGGAACTGTCCTCAACCGCCTTTTCGCCGAGATCGATACTACTGACCGACGCCTTCCTGCCAATCTCTTCGATAAGAGGAAATCCGATAAATACGCTGAATCCCAGGGTAATTATCGCGATAACCAGGAATAGAAAGAGAATCTTTATAGTTACACTAATTTTGCCTTGACTCATGTCACGGGTACTCTCTACCGGATGATCTGATCAGGGAGTACATTTTACCCAGGAACAGATGTACGGCATGTAACGTTCAACAATCACTTCAAAGGTACCGTCTTCCTTCATCTCATCCAGGGCGTCCTGCCATTTTTCTATCTCCGAATCAGGAACGTTCCGGTTAAAGGCTATGTATGATCCCCTGCTGATGAACGGCCAGACTTCCTTGATACGGTTCATATCACTACTGAGTTTTTTGGCATTCTGGGCATACATGTCTTTTGTGCCAAACCATAGTGCTGCTTTTCCCTCCAGGAGCGCCTCTACGCAGGCTTCGTCATCTTCACATAAAAGCAGGTTAGTAACCCCGCTAGACTGGAGAGTCTGGTGACGCCCGGTATTACCTACCACCGCTACGAGACCTGCTTTTCTTACATCAGAAACCGATGAGATCTGAGTCGGGAAATCATCCCTTCCAAAGAAAGAGTACTCCACCGTCGCGATAGGCCCTACCCATTTAAACATGGAATCACGCTGGTGAGTAAGGGTCGTCGAGAATATTGCCGTATTCGGGGTCGTCAGAACAACATTGTATCCGGTTGTCCAGTTTGTAAGGTGGATAGGTGCATTTATGTTCTGTCGTTTCATTATTTCCCTGACAATTGCCGTTGATCTGCCGGCGACGTCTCCATTCTCATCGATATAATTCATCGGAGGTTGTTCTTCAGTATATAGTACCAGCGACTCCGTTGCGACCGGTGTTAAGGACTGGTTCGACACCCGGGGGGAAGGAGTTGTGCAACCTGAAAACAGCAGAAAAATGACGAGGATTCCGATGAGAATATACCAGGTCCGGTTCCTGTTAGCAGTATTTATTTTCATAATGGCACGTACGGTTCTGCTGGATACAAGCGATCTCTGATCATGGTACCAGGTACTTCTTCAGGCAGACCGTTTCGTAGGTATTCCATTTCTTCCGGTCTATGCAGTCGAACCAGATATCCTCCTGTTCTTCCATTTTCATGAGAGACTGGAGAAATGCTTCGGTGTGTAGTTCTTTTGGGATGATAATCACCCCAGAATCATCACAGACGCCGATGGATCCGTCGTACAGAGCTCGTTTTTCTGAGATGATCTGTTCATCAAAGGAATAAGCGGCCTGCCGGTTGAAACATCCGATAGGGGTGACGCCTTCTGTCCAGATCTGGTATTTTTCCTTGATAAGTGTGTGGACATCCCTTACATACCCGCGGATCACAATTGCAGCGGCCTCCCGGTATAAGAGCAGGTATTTGGAGACCAGTGAACCGAATATCGCACGGTTATTGCAGTCAAAAGTCTCCACGAACACGATCTCGCCGGGTGATATATCCCGGATCTGTACATGGAAATCCCAGTTTGATTCAGCATATGCATAAATCCAGCGGGTTTTTCCGACGCAGTGCATCTGTGCGGTAATCGGCCTTACTCCCGGGATATCCCCGGTTTTTCCCATCGCATCCGCTATCTCTGTCGTTGAAACGCGATTAACCCTGATATACTGGATTATTGAATCTAACATAGATATCCTTCGTCAATGAAGAGAGATTGATCGGTATCGGTAATGGTTTCTTCGGTTTATTTTCCTAGGGATTTATCATTCGTCTCCCGGATCTGCCGGCAATTGCGTTTTGTATTCCCTGGTTTACCAGTTCCTTTGCACATTCACAGGATTTATGCACGGTGTATCCCCGTGCAAGCCATCCGGTTATTGCTGCCGAGTATGAGCATCCGGATCCATGCACCTCGTAGAGAATACGGGAAGATGAAAAACGTGTTACTCCCTGTTTTGTTACCAGAATGTCGGATGCATCGGCTCCGGTACCATGACCGCCCTTGACAACGACTTGTTTTGCACCCATATCAAGGATACGGTACCCGGCATCTGCCATCTGTTCTTCGTCTGCTATCTCTGTGCACCCTGACAGGATCATGGCCTCGGGGATATTCGGTGTTACCAGGGCAGCATGGGGAATCAGTTCTGAACAAAGCATTTCAATAGCGGATTCATCCAGAAGCCGGTATCCCGATGTGGACACCATGACCGGATCTATAACAAGGGGAACCTTTTCAGGAAGCATTAACGCAACAACCCGTATTATCTCTCGATTCGCAAGCATCCCCGTCTTTATCGCCTGCGGGGTCATCTCTTCAAGAAGTGTCTCTATCTGCTCCCTTACGATACCCGGATCCACCGGCCATGACCCTGATACCCGGGATACATTCTGGGCAGTCAGGGCCGTAATGACAGCCATTCCCCAGACACCGGTCCGGGCAAAGGTTTTAAGGTCTACCTGAATACCCGCTCCGCCGGAGGGGTCGGATCCGGCGATCGATAGAGCAGAAAAGACTGATCCTGTCATAATAATATCCAAATATAGGGTTTTGCACCTGCCGATAATCCGGAAGGGGTACTGATGATATCAGTACCGGTGAACACCAAAAGGTATAATAATTGTGATTTTGCAGACATCCTCAATACAACTATGAGAAAATACCTGGTGATTTGCATATCAGATCGATGAAACAGGCAACAATGACATATACTCGTGCTCGCAGATCTTTTAAAGAACGGACAGGCACAAGGGAACTGCCCGGAGAAATGCGTTACAGGTTTGATGACTGGTATTTTGCATCCGGCATGACAGGAGGTTTATGATGGGATTCCAGAATTATCCGTTTTTTTATATATTTTTCCTCTCGGCAATAATATCCGGTTATATCTGCTGGTATGCATGGAAACACCGGGATATACGAAGTGTAAGAACGCTCAGTATCCTCATGGCCCTGGTTGTTTCATGGACATTTTTTTACGGGCTTGAGGTCATCACCAATATTCCGGATCTGCATTTTTTCTTCCTAAA
>JAJRBL010000300.1 GCA_028679485.1 Methanospirillum sp.
CGGCCCCGTCGCTATCCACAACCTTTCGCTCCCATCCCCCGGTGTCCTTAAAGGTAAATATCAGCTGGCGGGTTGTTGCATCATAATAACTGATTCCAGGTCCGGGAACTGCTCCCGCAGCCGGTCCGTAGGCAAGCGAACAGTTTGATCCGGCATCGTGCCCAGAGGAATCAACCTGTTCGGGTGTCTTCCATGATGATCCGGAGAGCGCTCTCTCGGTGTACCTGAGAGTCTTCTTATCCAGGTCGTACCAGCAGACCCCGAGTGTGTCCTGGTCCGCGTAATAGGCTGCACTAACCCATCCGGCATTGATGCCTGATGCCACAGTTTCGCTCTTCCAGGTACTCTGGGTCGGATTCTGATTCCAGGAATGGCGGATCTCCCGGGTGGTGGAGTTGTAGTACACCATCCTGGCAGTCTCCTCCGTTCCGGTGTAGAGATGATTCAGGAAATAGATGGCAGGGGTAAATGTTGTCGTATTCCCAATCGGCTCGACGTTTACTGCTCCCCAGTTCGGGGTGGTATACCCGCCGTCCGGTTCAAATGCAAGGTTCGGGTTTTTCCCGGTCACTGACGGATACCCGATGGTCGGACTGATATTCTTACTGGATGCCACGGCGAGGGATGGGTTCCAGGGGAAGTTGTCTATGACAAATGTCTCTCCGTAGGTATTGTCTGCCTTTTTGTAGGCGAGTTCCAGATGCTGGGGGTACGGATTAACGAGATCGATATATGCTATCAGCGGTGTTTTGTCACGGGAGAGGGCGACAGACGACCTGCCCCAGTCCGGCTGCGGAACACCAGCCGGGTAGGAGTTGTACACCAGGGGGACTGCATCCTGTTTTCCTTCGATCTTCTTCGGGTACTGGTTGAAATCGATCGTTGTTACACCGATATTCCCGGTTGCCTTGTCTGTCCAGGGCATTTTTCCGGCAGAACTGAAGTACGAGATGTATGAGGTGTTGTTGCTCATCACCAGGGACGGATACAAGCCCATGGTTCCGCTTCCGTTCTGAAGGGTACTGATGGAGAAGTCCCCCGGGAGGGTGCCTGAAGCATAGACCGTGATCGTTTTTTCTGCTGAATCTGTCCTGTTCAGGACATCCGTGACGGTAAGCGTGACTGAGTAGTTGCCGTTCTGGTAATAGGTGTGGGAGACATTCTTTGCGGTTGAGACATTCCCGTCCCCGAACGACCATTTCCGTCCGGTGATCGATCCATTGGAGGTATCGGCAAAGGTCACCTGCATCGGCGGGTTGCCTTTGAGCGGAGAAGCAGTAAAGGATGCTTGTATGGGCCCGGGCATCCCTGAGGGCCAGAATCCGAACTCATGCGGCTGAACATTGGAGATCGTGGTACCGTCATCGAAGCTGATGGTCAGCGGCTGGCTGGTTGGATTATATCCGACATATGTCCTGATTCCGTCCTTGACAAAGATCATGGAGAACGGGGTGTTTGTCGCGTGGGCATGAAGGGGATCTGGTGTTCCGTAATCCTCAAGGAACCTGATGAAATGATACACTTCTGCAGTTGTCTTTCCTCCTTCGGTGAACTGGTCCTGGGGAGTCGTGTTATAGGTAGGATTCATCACCGAGGCAGTATCTGGATCCAGGGGGAAGAAGGAACTGAACGCTTTTTCAGGATCTGCTACCGCATACCAGCAGGCCAGTTCCCCGTAATATGCCAGCTGGGCATTCCATTGAGAGTTGCCGTTCTGCCATACCGTTCCGCTCGGATGAAGCGGGTCAAGGTTCCAGGTACTGATATACGAATCGTACGCAGAGACCGTCGAATTTATCCAGGATTTGTCGATTGCCTGGTAATACGAGGATCCGGTCATCGGCAGTGCGGTGATAACCGTTTCGCCTGCAGGATGTGTCCCGAAGAACGTGCTCTGCTTGATCTTCCCGTCCCATACCTGCGGAACGTAACTGCTGCTCATCCAGTTCGGATCAACAGTCTTTCCGGTGGCGGTGCTGATCTTGTTCCAGAGTTTCTGGTAATTGCCAAAGTAATCACGCCAGAAGGTATAGTAAGAGTATACTGCCTGTGTGTAATGGATAATCCCGAGTTTTTCAATATCAGTCTGTCCTGATGCAGCCCCCCACCTGATTACGCCTGCCCAGAACTGAAGTTCTTCTGATATGGATTCGTCGCTGTTTCCTGCAACATCCGTGTATGTCATCCCCGAGGCTTCACAGTGGCCGGTATAGGGATCCCATAACCGTTCATGGGGATAGGAGAACATTGCAGACTCTGAAATGCTGGAGTCATATGCAACATCGAAGACGAGCTGGTTGATGACATTTTTGTACTCCTGCATCCAGCTTTCGTTGTCAAAGGCCACTTCTGCGGCTGCATTTATGTAATATCCCCAGGTGTAGTGATGATCGTTCAGTTTGGTTGCCGTTCCGTACCCGTCCCACTGGAGGTATCGTTCGTCGTTTGGCGGCCATGATACTGCAGTTGCAGCAGGATAGAGAACGATGGTACTCGCGTTGGGATCATAGTATGAGTAGTACGGTGCCTGCCCGTTTGACTTGTTGATGGTCATGACGGTCGGGGTATCCCTGAAGAACAAACCAAGGCTTCTCTGGACAGAATCTGCCGCATCTGCGGCCATCGAGGGTTTCAATCCTTCTGCGGTGCGGTAGAGATTGGAGGCACTCCAGATCTTTTTTCCTCCGTTATAGGTATCTTTTCCGATATCCAGGTCCATACCGGTGTACGGGTAGGTAACCCAGCCTCCCTCCCCGAACTCCTGTTTGACGTTATCAAGCCACTTGGACAGGACCAGGCGTCCGGTGGCATCCTGTTCTGGCAGTTGGGGGATATACGGAAGAATTCCCGGGTACTGGTACGTGCAGGTGTAGGTCTGACCTTTCAGGAGTTTTATCTCTCCCAGGATTGAATCCTGGGTAATTTCAGTGCCAGATCCGTTTGTGACAAATGAACCAGTGGTGGAGAGTACCGTTCCTTTTCCGAAGAATGATCCGTAATGAAGGGGTAAAAGCCCCTGGACTGGTGTTCCGCCTGTCTGCAGGAGATCGGATGTCTTGAGTGCATAGGTCGCCTGTACCGTCCCGGATTGCTCTGCATACTGGTATGTCACCGTGGATCCGACCGGATACTGGAATGCTGCGCCTGCAAGGGTTTGAAGCAGAGAGTTGTCGATGACCGACGGAGAGGAGACTGATGCCAGGGTAACATATCCTGGACTGGAGAGGTTACTGATCGTGATACGAGTCCGGTCAAAGAGCCAGTTGCTGGTGATTCTGCTTGAGACCGGATCAAGATCGGTCTGTGAATATGTCGCAGGATTTTTCGGATAAAAGATGATTACGGTCTGGTTTTCCCAGTAGGTATTATGGTCGTAATCTGTCTGTGGGGCAGGAACACTCACGCTCTTCATCGGGGTCGTGAGGATCTCATACCCGATCTCCTTTCCTGCCAGGGTTAATGAACCGGAAGTCCGGGTAAGTCCGTGCCCGTGCCATATCGTCAGGTTCAGGGTGGATATCTTCGTTGTGGTAAAATGGATGAAGGGGGAGCCTCTCACGGTATCGATCTGCATCGCTGCCGTGGTGTCGATGCCCGAGGGTCGGTCCGGATCATCAGAGACTGAAAGCAAAAATCCGGCATCATAATCACCCATCCTGTCTATCTTGATATGTGATGCGTTAAAACCCGGATCTACCTGAATGGACGGTGAACTATACTGGCCGCTCAGGGCATACATGTCATACTTTCTCTGGGTGGTATCATGGCCCCCGGTCGGGGTGAACTGCTGGGTATCGTACAGGGGAAATACCGGCATAGGCCGTACGGCTAATCCTTCGGGTATGGTTGAGTTATCGTCATTTGGATCCACATAATTGAGCGGTCTGAACCGATTTGCCTCTTCTGTGGTTGTTTTACTGTAGTAGAGACTCCAGGGAAGCGGATAGACGGGAAGCTGGTACAGCGGGTGGCGGTCACCGTTCGTAATCGCTCCATTGTCCGGGTAGATGAGAGTATGGCTGTCTGCCCAGAGGATCGGGGAGACCCAGGAGTTTGTTTTGTATGGTTTAGAGACCGCATCGGTCAGGGAGTTTTTGAATGCTGCGGTTCCGACCAGCGCCGGGCTGGAATTAGGTTTTACTGCATTTTCCGTGTACTGCCTTTCAGTCTGGATCTTTACCGCCCCGACTGCAGTACATACCAATACAAAGAGAAGCAGCAATGCTACTGCCTGAAAAA
>JAJRBL010000301.1 GCA_028679485.1 Methanospirillum sp.
AGCACCATGTTCACGGCATACCAGAGTTTCACCCGGTACCCGAGGGAGAGGGAGAGCAGCTTGATCCTGACACCCCAGAGGATGAGGGCAAGGATGCGAAATCCTATTGCAAGGAGGAGAAAATAGATATTGAAGGTGAGGATGTATCCGATTGTCTCTTCATTGAAGGTCGTGGCAAAGACTACCACGATGACGAGAAGACTGAAAAGAATCGAGAGCACAAAGAGAGAGCGGGATGAAAATTTCACGGTATGACTCCGGTATAATGTATCTGATATATATATAAGTACATTCAGACAGACCTTTTATTTAAAGGTGAATCAGTCATATCATAGTATTGAATTAATCCTGGTATTCTTTACCAGTTAGACTGATATCATGATCTCGGTAATTATCCCTGCTTATAACGAAGAAAAGAGAATTGAGAGGAGTCTTTCTGCATTATGCAGCCAGACTGTACCGCGTGACCACTATGAGATAATCGTCGTGGACGGGGGCTCGCATGACAAAACCCGTGAAATTGCCACCCAATATGCAGACCAGGTCTTTATACAGGAGTCTGCACGGGTTGCCGGGGCAAGGAATGACGGGTTTAACCGATCGCAGTTCGATCTTGTTGCAACAACCGATGCTGACAGTATTGTCGCAGAAAACTGGGTCGAAAGTGTGATTAAGTCATTTTCAGATCCCAATGTCGTACTATCATTCGGTCCGGTGACCTCCATCGAGAAAACCCCGGAAAACCGCCGTTACTCGCTGCTGTTCAACGGGCTCATGAAACTTGGGGCGTATTCGCGCCTGTATTACTACACCCTCGGATGCAATACCGCTTTTCGCAAAGATGCCCTGAAACGGGCAGGTATGTACCGGATCCTTGATGCCGGCGATGACCTTGAGATTGCCGTCAGGATGAGAAAGGAAGGGAAAGTCAAATTTGCTCCTGATATGAAAGTGGGGTTTGATTTCCGGCGTTACGACGAGTTTGGATTCTGGAAGACGATCTACGAGTGGTATTATATCGTGCTCCAGGGGGGTATATCGGATAAGTACTCATATACCCGCCGGACATACGATGATGACCAGAACAACGGGGGTGCTGCCGTAGTCTCCGAGAGAAATAATGAGATACCTGAATAAATCAGGACCAGCTGGTTTACATGAAATATGCGTCAGGAACCTGTGGCCGGATCTTTTACCTGCACATCGAGCACGGTGAGGACCCGATCCGGACAATCACCGGCTTTATCAGGGAACACGGGGTTCATGCCGGCGTCATAAACCTTATCGGTGCTGTACGGAATACGCGGCTGGTAACCGGGCCAAAAGAAGATCTTCTTCCCCATGAACCCCGCTGGGAAGAGGTACCCGATGCCCATGAACTGGTAGGCATCGGCATTATCCGTTCCGGAGCGGAGGGCCCGGCAGTTCATATCCATATGTCTGCCGGGAGGGGGGATACCGTTCTCACCGGCTGTATACGGGGTAATGCAGAGGCCTTTATCATCGTCGAAGCGGTGATAACCGAGTTTTCGGGCATAGAACTCCCCCTTGTCCCCGATGCGCTGACCAGAATGGATCTCCCTGATCCGAAGAGTCAGTCACCGGTCTGATCTCCGGGTCTCTTCACCCCGATCCTGCTTTTTCTCATCTCGATTTCGAAGCCCTTGTCGAGAAGCCATCTCCGTGAGTGGCCGTGGTTGTGCAGGAGTACCTCGATGAGATCATCCTGCTCGTCGATGTCACAGTATAGCCTGAACGAGTCGATTATCTTTACCATGAGGCCCGACTCAGTGCCGTAGCGGAGGTGTTTCTCAAAACTCATACCGTAATACTGGGCGCGAAATAACCTGGCCGATCTCGCATAGATGGCATTGGTTCCTCCCCCCCTGCCGGGAGCTATTGCAAGATCGCCACCAGACGTAAGAAGCGAGAGCAGGGATGACCGGTCAGCCAGAGCGAGATCTGCCATAACTATCGCCAGAGGCGCATCGTTCTCCTCGCAGAATGCGTTTATCGTTTCGTTGAGTCCTTCTTCCAGTACCTGAACAGGGATATCCCCCATCTCCAGCCTCCCTGTTGCCAGGATGAGGGGGAGGCACCCGGCGCTCCTTATTGCATCGATAACATCACGGAGCATCATAAGGGCGAATTCTTCCCGCTCCGTTTCGGTCAGTACGCCGGAGAGACGGGTTTTGGGGTTTTTGGGTTTAAAGGGGATGACAACCGGTATCCGCATCTATCCAGCGTTGCCATCCGGAGAGGAAAAAGCAATCGTCATGGTCATGCCAGGTTCCCGGGGGAACCACCATAAGGTACCTCTGCACACCACACTAGTACCATGTCACGGGTCATCACGTATTCGCGGAATGTCTTCCTTCCGCTGACTTTTGTCTGCCGGAACAACTGCGGATACTGCATCTTCCGGCGCCCGCCAGGAGAGGGATGTGTTCTTCTGCCTGATGAGGTAGAATCTATCCTCAGACGTGGGGCAGAGGCAGGGTGTACTGAAGCGCTGTTCACCTTCGGAGAGCGCCCGGAAGAGGTAGCAGGATTCTCGGAATACCTTCGTGTACTGGGATATTCCTCGATCCTTGAATACTGTTATGTCATGGCAGAAAGGGCTATATCATATGGTCTTTTGCCACATACCAACGCCGGAGTCCTCGCCTACCATGAGCTCAAGTACCTGAAGAGGGTGAATGCAAGCATGGGTCTCATGCTGGAGACCACTGCCGATCTTCCTGCTCACCGGAACAGTCCGGGCAAAAACCCCAAAAAACGTATTGAGATGATCCAGGAGGCCGGCAGGCTTCGTATTCCCTTCACAACCGGTCTTTTGATCGGGATCGGGGAGACCCTCTCTGACCGGCGTGATTCGCTCCTCGTTATCGCTGAACTCCACCGGCGGTACGGGCATATCCAGGAGGTCATTATCCAGAACTTCTGCCCGAAACCTGATACCGGTATGCAGTCCTTCCCGGGTGCCACCCTTCAGGATATGCAGGAGACGGTACGGATGGCAGCAAAGATCCTTCCCCGTGACATTGCTATCCAGATACCTCCGAACCTTGCGGATGCGAAGAAGATCCTTCCCTGCGGGGTGACCGATCTCGGCGGAATCTCCCCGGTAACCATCGATTACGTGAATCCCGAACACCCGTGGCCTGCCCTCACCGAA
>JAJRBL010000302.1 GCA_028679485.1 Methanospirillum sp.
CAGACCGGTACTGCGAACCGGTGCATGTGGACTCTGAGGATCCGTTATTCATACTATACACATCCGGAACCACCGGAGCCCCGAAAGGTATCGTCCATGCTGCCGGGGGATACATGGTTGGTGCGTATTACACGACAAAATATATCCTGACCCTCCGGGAGAATGATGTCTACTGGTGCACGGCTGATCCCGGATGGATTACCGGCCACACCTACGGCATCTACGGACCCCTTCTCGTGGGAGGGACAATCTTCCTCAGCGAGTATACGCCCGATTATCCGGACCCGGGGAGTTGGTGGAGGCTTATTGAGGAGTATGGAGTCACCATCTTCTATACCGCCCCGACAGCAATCAGAATGTTCATGAAAATGGGAGAGAATTGGCCGGAAAAATACGACCTCTCCTCACTCCGGCTCCTTGGCTGTGTCGGCGAACCATTAAACCCCGAGGCCTTCGAATGGTTTTACAAGCATATCGGGAAAAACCGTTGTCCGATCCTGGATACCTGGTGGCAGACAGAGACCGGAATGCACATGATAACAACGATGGTCGGTCTCCCCATGAAACCCGGATACGCAGGAAAACCGATCCCCGGAGTGGTCGCAACCGTGGTTGATGAAGAAGGTGAACCGGTACCTCCGGGAACAAACGGATATCTCGCGATAAAAAATCCGTGGCCATCCATGATGAAGATGGTATACCAGAATGATGAACGGTATCGTCAGTACTGGAGTTTCGGGAAACACGGGTATTACAGCAGCAACGATCTTGCCGTTATGGACGAGGAAGGATACATCATGCTTCTCGGAAGATCTGACGATATCATCATTGTTGCCGGTCATAATGTAGGTACTGCAGAGATAGAGAGTGCACTGGTTTCTCATAGTGCCGTTGCAGAGGCAGCCGCGATAGGTAAACCAGATCCCTTAAAGGGAAATATTATAAAGGCATTTGTGATCCTGAAGAACGGTGTTCAGCCGACACCAAAACTGGTACATGACCTGAAATACCATGTCAGAATAATGTTAGGGCCGATCTCCATTCCCGCAGAACTTGATTTCGTGGACAGTCTTCCGAAAACAAGAAGTGGAAAGATTATGCGACGTGTTCTTAAGGCAAAAGAAATGGGTATGGACCCGGGAGATGTATCTACTCTCGAAGAGTAATCATCCAACTATTTATATACTGTTTTAATAGAGTTATATCTATGTCTGGCACGCCTGAGACTTCGCTTCGTATTGAAAATATCGTGGCATCGGCGAAGATCTCCGAATCCCTCGATCTTCCACAGATTGCGTCAAACATAAAGGATGCGGAATATAATAAAAAACGTTTTCCCGGTGTGGTTATCAGAATGCAGAATCCAAAAATCGCTGCCCTGGTTTTTGGATCCGGAAAAGTCGTCCTCACCGGGGCAAAGAGTGTAGAAAGCCTGAACAAAGGGCTTGAAATTCTTGGTGGTCTCCTGCGGGACCTAAATATAGATATTTCAAATGAACTTACATACAAAGTCCAGAATATTGTTACATCTGCCGATTTGGGTGCAGGCATAAATTTAAATAAAATAGCAGTTGGATTTAATCTTGAACGGATAGAATACGAACCTGAACAGTTCCCGGGTCTGGTGTACAGACTGGATGACCCAAAGGTGGTTGTCCTCTTGTTCGGGTCGGGGAAACTGATCATTACCGGAGGAAAGGAACAGGAAGATGCTAAAAGAGCTGTTTTGAAGATCGTGGATGATCTCACCGGTCTTGGTCTTCTCTGAATATCCGATTAAAATATCTCTTTTTACTATTTTTTTAGATAATTTGTATACCCGGGTTTTCTGATACCCATGATGCATTTCACCGTACCTGCCCGAAGATGATGAAATGCGGGTTACCCGGTTATAGTTGAGACGAGAAAGTGAAACATCCGCACATCCTGGTTGGTAACGGGATGTTTTGAGCAGGGAATCTCCTTTAGAGTTTAATACATCTTGGCCCCGATGTTTCACCGACAATTACGAGGGTTTTTTCTGAATACTCTGCAAAAATCCCGCAACCTACCACTCCGGGGATGTTATTGAGGATCATTTCCATCTCCAGGGGATCTTCAATACCTAAAGGATGGTAATCAAGCACAATGTTCCCGTTGTCAGAGAAGACCGGTCCGTCCTTTTTTACTCCCTCACGGATCACCGGCCGGCCACCCGTCCGGGAAAGCCGGGCGATCACATGGCAGAGTGCAAACGGAATTATTTCGATCGGAACAGGACCAGAAAGCCTGTCACAGAGCTTGGAAGGATCCGCAACGACTATCAGCAGGGATGAAGCATCTGCAATAATACGTTCCCTGACATGGGCAGCACCTCTTCCCTTGATAAGGCGAAGCCCGGGATCAATCTGGTCTGCCCCGTCTATAGTAAGATCGATCCTATCAAAAGAATCAGGGGAGAGCAGGGGAATACCAAGCGACCGTGCCCTTATGGCAGTCTGGATTGAAGTTGGCACACCCTGAATAGAAAGACCCCCTGATATCCGCTCTGCCAGTCTTTCCATTGCAAACGCAACCGTCGATCCAGTTCCAAGACCGACAACCATTCCGTTCGTTACGTACTCAGCCGCTGCAAAACCAGCCGAACGTTTTCCGTTATCAACAGGAGAACAATCTTCATTCTTCATAATGCATGCCTATTTCTGACAAAAGAGCCGGTACAGCTGCTCTGTCCCTGCGTATGCAGTACAGTCAAGGGTTATCGGGGTTATGGAGATGTTGCCAGAATGGATAGCGTGAACATCGGTTCCTTCCGGGGCTTCGGTAACCAGGGGGCCATTAATCCAGTAATATGGTTTTCCCCTCGGATCAAGGCGTTTTTCGACACCAGTAATAAACAGATGTTCTGCAAGCCGGGTAATCTCGTATCCTCCCCTGATGACAGAGGGGATATTGACGTTGATCACATGGGATTCAGACGGAAAACCTTCTGATATAATCTTCGAGATCACCGACCGGACCACGTTCTTTGACTGGTGAAACCGTTCGGCAAGATTTCGTGCATCGTCGAATTTTTCTTTCTGGTCTTCGATCTGGAGTGAGAAGGCAACTGCCGGGTATCCGTGGTTTGCAGCCTCGAGGGCAGCCCCGACCGTTCCCGAGGTAGTAATAGCCTCGAAGGAGACGTTTTCTCCCACATTAATACCGGAAACAACGATATCGGGTTTCAGATCCAGGGCAAAGATGGACAGGATAACCGAATCAGTAGGTTTTCCCCCCACGGCATACGCAGTTACCGAACCGTGAACAACGGTATTTATCCGTAATGGCTCAAATATGGAGAGAGAACGTCCCACCGCACTCTGCTGGGTAGCCGGAGCACAGACAAACACATCGGCAAGGGACTGCATGGCCTCATATGCAGCCCAGAGACCTTCGGAATTTACCCCGTCATCGTTGGTAAGAAGAATGCGGGGTCTCCTGGTGCCGGCAAAATGAAACATCTTCCGGTTTTCAGGAGAGGAACCTGAATTCATGTACCCCGATTATTTGATCTTCTGGTTCATATAACGAACCCGGAAGAGGAGAGCCTGATCCTGCTCCTGCATCCTTGATCCTGGTGATGTGATATGAGTTTCAGGACAAAGAGGCGAATCCCTGATTGAAAAGCACCCGGGTTTATCCGGAGAACTCACGGTATTTTTTTGCCCGTTCTTCAAACGCGGAAGCATCACCGGACCTGACTGGCCTGCCTTCAAACCAGGGATCCACGAACCCCGGGGTAAGCAGGTAGGCCAGGAGTTGCATCTCCCGGAGACTGTACTGCCCTGGCGAGGTAGGACTGTCAATGTAACAGTAGGTATAGAGAGAGCCGAACAGGCTGAGCAGGGGACGGGCATACCTGAATACCGTCCCGGTAACACTCATGATGACCTCATGCTGACAACCTGAACAGACCGAGAGAAGGGTGAGCAGATCATCCCGTGTCTGTGGCTGGACGGCAATCTTCGGGATATCTCCGAACGAACGCAGTTCGGTTATGAGGTTCTCCAGTTCCCCGGCTGTCAACATCTCATTCCGGTGACATGATGCAACAACGGTTTTTTTTAGGTTCCTGCACCGGGGTGCATGATCCCGAAACCGAATCTCCAGGTCCACCATGTCGGCATCAGGGAGATAGGGAGATACCCTCTCCCAGAATCCGGTGGTCCCTCCTGCAAATGCTCCGCCTTCATCGCTACTCCGGAGTGTCAGAATGATAGGGCCGGTAAAGGATGCCCGAAGCCGTGACAGCCGGTCACCCACCGGCTCGGTCATGAGATCGAGACGAATCTCAACCGCATCTGCCTCACGGATATAAGGCGATTCAAACTCCCGCGGACTTGAAACCGATGCGATAATCTTTATGATCCGGTTGGAATCGGCTTTTAACTCACCAGAAGACATTTCACCCTCTTCCGATGACCGAGAGTCCGGATAACCTGACGGAAGGAAGGATCATACAGCCCAGGGTCCGCGTTTCAGCACTGCATCCGTCGATGCGGTGAAGGATATCAAAGATATTGGCTGAGATCATCCCGGTACGAACCGGGCTTTGAAAATCACCATCACCGACAAAGAAGGGAGAAGACAACTCAACCGAGAAGTCGCCTGACAGGGGATTCGCGGTATGTGCACCGATGAGATCATGCACGTATAATCCTTTCTCCTTGAATACCTCCATTTCAGGCCCTTCAAGGACCAGATTATGGTTCCCTATAGCAGGTGCGCCAGACTGCCCGGTTCTCACCGCACTTGCCGTCGGAGTCTCATGGTACCGGTATGCAGTCCGCAGATCATAGGCAAAGGAGCGGAGGACACCACCAGAGATATAGGGGATCCTCCGGACCGGCAGACCTTCGCCGTCCCATGCACAGTTGGCCAGCCCCCGGGGATCAAAAGGATCATCCACCAGTGAGATCTTCGCGCCAGCCACTGAAGACCCTATCTTGTCTGCAAAGAATGATCTTCCGGTATGCACATTACGCCCTGACAAGGCCGGAACCACTGCCGCATCAAGGAGCTGGGAGAAGGCAACTGGCGAGAGGATAACATCGTAGGTTCCGGTCCTGATCTCCTCCCCCTTCTGCCCTTTTGAGGCGAAGAACGAAGCCATTTCTCCGGTCTTCTCCGGGTTGATCCGGTCAAGGTTCCAGGACGTATCAGACTCATACCCGGTAGACTGACCTGCAATCATCTCGAGACTCACATGCACCTGTGACTCTTTCGACTCGTACCTGATACCCCGGCTGTTCGCAAGAATACTCTCAGATACGGCAACTGACGCAGAACCCGATGTAATCTCAGCCGGGTAGGTTTCAGATCCTGCCTTCATCCTTTCAACCAGGTCCCTGACCAGCCCGGGCCCGGGATGTACCCGATCATCACATGCCAGGGGTTTCTGATCGAGGGATGCAGGTGACGGAAGCCCTTTCCAGTCTATCGGATCGGCAAATATCGTGCTCGCAACTGCTGCAGAGAGACATCTCTCCCAGGTGACAGGATTATCAGTGCAGGAAACGCCGATCCTCCCATCCTTGATTACCCTGATGATAAGGCCGGATCCCTGTGACCTGCTCCCAATCGCGATCTTGTCCTGTTTCAGGTCTGCAGAGATAGATTCTGACTTTACGAGCAGAACCTCGGCGTCATCACAGACCGATCGGGCTGCCCTGAAGATATCCTCAATCAATATCGCTCCCTCCCACGACTGCTTTATCTAGGAGCAGATGAGGTGAACCGTCAGTCACGGGAACAGCCTGTCCTCCTTTCCCGCAATATCCCGGATGCAGCGCCAGGTCATTGCCGATAAGGGTGATGGTATGGAGTGTCTGGAGGATCTCTCCCGACAGGGAGACATCCCTGACCATGGTTGATAACTCTCCATCCTCGATCAGGTACCCGTACTCTGCATTAAACTGGAACATTCCTCTTCCCGGGTCCACCTGGCCACCCCGCGATCCTTTCAGCAGGATCCCGTTCCTGCATTCACTGATGATCTCGTCGTACGTCGCATCACCGTTTTCTACGAACGTATTGCTCATCCGTACTATGGGATCTACTCCCGGCATTCCCCTGCAATGACCGGTATCGCCATCTCCAACTGAATGCATGGTCTCCTTGGAATGGAGATATGCATGCAGAATACCATTTTTAATGATCTCAGTCCGCTTCGTGGCTGAACCTTCATCATCAACCGGACAAAAACCAAACTCTGGAAGCGATGGATCATCGGCTATCGTCAGGAACTGAGAACCGATAAGGGAGTGCATCCTTCCCTTTAAAACAGAACACCCCTCTTTTACGAGATCTCCCTCAGATGCATGCCCAACCGCCTCGTGGGCAAAAACCCCGGCAAGTTCTGGATCCAGCACCGCTTTCATGGTACCGCCTTTTGCCGGACTTGCATCAAGAAGCTGGCACGCCCTCCCTGCTGCCTGTGATGCAAGATCCTGGCGGTGACGGATGTTAAGACCAGATATGGTATGATCCCGTTCATACCCCATCTGGACCATACCTCCCCGGGAGGCTACGGCCATGACCGAGAAACCGCATCTGCAGAGGTTATACGAATACCTGCTGCCAGAAGAGTCAGAGAAGAGAACCTGCTCGTCCTTCTCGATGTAATTGATCCTCCGGCTGACGATATCCCTACCCTGGGCAGACTTGTCCAGGTCCAGGAGGAGAGAGACCTTCTCTTCAAGGCTGACATCGGCAGGATTCTCATGGACCTGCGGAACCGCGTGCATCCCTGTTGGGGAGACGCTGATATCAATAGAGACATTGGTCACCTGTGATGCCTCGGCAGCCTCATCAATCAGGTGGCAGGGGGGATTGTCCATGTCTATCTCCTCGCCGGAGACAGAAAGGACACCCCACCCGCAATCTCCCAGAACACGAATCACCGTCTTGTCATACAGGGAACTTCCTGCCTGTTCCACCCTGCCGTTGTCCACATCTATCTGCGTCACTTCTCCAATAACCCGGCGGATATCGTAGTAACGGTATGAGACCGTCATCAGATAACCGTCCGTGTTACGGAGAGATCAGGGTTCAGTATTGATTTGGTAGTGGAGCGGGCTATGGACTTCAGTTTATCCAGGAATAGATCACGGTTATCCGGAACCAGAGCGAAATTCAGGACTTCTTCGATATTTTCAACAGGTATGATCTCGATCTTTGATAGATACTCATCCTCGATGAGGACATCACCCAGGTTTGCCTTGGGAATCAGCACTTTCCGGATCCCGGCCTTGGAGGCAGCCTCGATCTTGTAGGTTACCCCTCCCACCGGGAGGACATCCCCCCTGACTGACAATGACCCGGTCATGGCGATATCCTGCCTGACAGGTATCTCTTCCAGGGCACTGATAGCAGCTGTTGCCACCGTGACCGAGGCCGAATCACCTTCAACACCCTGGTATGTCCCGATAAACTGGATATGAATATCGATATTCCGGATGTCCTTCCCGGTAAACCGTTTCAGGATTGAACCGACATTTTTGATCGATTCCTGGGCAATCTCCTTGAGAAGACCGGTTGCAATAATCTCTCCGCCATCCCCCTGTGCAGGAGATATTGCAGCCATTATCGGAAGGACAGAACCGGCATCGCTGCCCATGACAGCAAGCCCGTTTACTCTCCCGATCTCGGTACCCTCAACCACGGCGAGTTCATACTCGCGTGTTCTCCTGATCACCTGGGCAGAGATCTGATCTTCGATCGAACGTGCAGCCTTCTTTGCCTCGATTACATGCCGCCGGGTTGTCAGTTCGGCTCCTTCCTGCCGTGCCAGGTCCCCGGCCACCCTGATGAGACCACCCATGTCACGCAGTTTCAGGGTAAGGTACCCTTTACGGTTAGACCGCCGTTTCGCCTCGTGCATGACCTCATCTATGGCACTCTTGTCAAAATGGGGGATCATCCCGTCATTCTTGATCTCCTGTGCGATAAACCTGATGAACTTCTCACGGTTTTCCGGGGTGTCGGGCATGGTGTCTTCCATGTAGAGTTCATACCCGTTTCCGCGGATACGGGACCGGAGTGCCGGGTGCATTCCCTCAACTGCATCGAGATTGCCTGCAGCTACCATGACAAAATCACAGGGAACCGGTTCGGTCCGGACCATCGCCCCGGAAGAGCGTTCACTCTGTCCGGTGATGGAAAATTCTCCCTCCTGCATCGCAGTGAGAAGGCTCTGCTGGGAGGGAAGACCAAGGGTATTGATCTCATCCACGAAGAGGACTCCCTTGTGGGCCCGGTGTATCGCCCCTGCCTCAACCCGGTCATGCGCAGGTGTTTCAAGACCGCCTGATTGGAACGGATCGTGCCGTACATCACCCAGCAGGGCGCCAGCATGGGACCCCGTCGCATCTACAAAGGGTGCGGTAGTCGTCTTGTCATTGGAGACGAGGAGCTTGGGTACCATCTGCTCCTCCCGGGGAGTAGCATACCGGAGTGCCATGAAGATAAAGGCCGCTGCAATAACCCCCATCAGCATCTGGTACGTGAAAAGGGAGTACCCAACGATCCCGATCAACAGGATAATGATTATCGTGTTGCGAAACTGAGCCTTCTTCCTCGCCTCTGCCTTATGGGCAGTAACAATCTCCTTCCCCCTGCCTGATTTTACCGTCCGGATAATCGGTTCGTTCTGGTCATCTGAATTCGGATATGCAAGGATGTCCTGCATCTCCTCCTTGGGTAACAACTCAGCCATGGCCTTAGCCAGCATCGACTTGCCGGTTCCCGGTGTTCCGATCATCATGACATGCCGGCGCTGGATTGCGGCTTTCCTGATCACCTCAACCGCATGTTCCTGCCCGATAACCTGGTCAATAAGATTATCAGGAACCTTGACTGAACGAGACGTTCCGTCGTCAGGTTCTGATGCTTCAGCCGGTTCTGCCGGTGCAGGCGCATCAGACCAGTCATTCGTGCCAACATGCCCATTGCTATCTAATGCGGGTTCATTACTCCCCACTTGCGGATTATCTGCAATATTGTTATCTTCCGACGATTCATACACCCGTATCATTATAATCTAGACACCTGCAATACCGTTCGTGGTAATTATTTCATGGACAATTGTTTAAGTACTTTCAGCCAATGCTTATGGAATCATGAAGGTCGTCAGTACGCAGCGGTCCCAGGTTTTGGCAGGACGGCTTGCAACTGCAATGAATATTCCATTAATTGATGTCAGATGGCAGAAGTTCCCTGACGGGGAGATTTATCTGAGGGCGGAAGAATCGTCAGAACAGATCATAATCATGGGGAGTGTTCTTACCAGTGATGATCTGGTGGAACTGCTCCTTCTCAAGGACGCTTTTCTCAGTTCCGAAATAACCCTCATTATACCATACATGGGATATGCAAGACAGGATAAACAGTTTAATCCCGGGGAACCGTTATCTGCCCGTGCAGTGGCAGGCATCCTCGGCATGAATGCAAAACGTGTGGTAACGATTAATATTCATGAAAAAACGGTGCTGGATCATTTCGGAACAACTACCACGGACCTCTCCCTTTCTTCCCTTATGGGAGGGAGAATTGCGGAGTTATCCCTTGATAATCCCCTGATTCTCAGTCCTGATGAAGGAGCGCTCTATCTCGCCCGGGACATCGCCGGTTCCGGAGGCTGGGAGAGCGATTACCTTCAGAAGACACGCCTTTCAGGAGAACTGGTACGGATTGAACCAAAGGAGGTGTCTGTACGGTCACGTGATGTCGTAATTATCGATGATATCATCTCCACTGGTGGAACCCAGTCAACAGCAGCAAAAATGCTCATGGAACAGGGTGCAAAGGCGGTTCATACCATCTGCGTTCATGGCGTTCTTGCAACAGGAGCATATGCAAGACTCCTCAGTTCCGGAATTTCCAGTGTCTCCTGCAGCGATTCCATCGAACGGGCCTGCAGTACCTACTCCGCAGCCCCGGTCCTCTCGGAATATCTACGAACCATCCCACTATGAAAGAAGATGAGAAGGCACCGCTGTTTTCAGTGCTGGATACATCGGCTTTTTTTCTCCAGGTATCGATTCCCGGAAGATTATATACGGTCAGAAGGGTAGCCGACGAACTGAAGGATCTCCGCGGGAAGGCACGACTAGCCGTACTGGTCTCCCAGGGGCTGTATATCTGTGAACCTGATCCCGACTCGGTACAAAAAGTTACCGGGATGGCTGAAAAGTCAGGTGACAGATCGGTTCTGTCAGAGACTGATATCGACCTCCTTGCCCTCGCCCTTCAGATCGGAGGTACGCTCTTCTCAGACGATTTTGCCATGCATAACACAGCCCAGTACCTGAACATTCCGGTCCATCCCCTGATGCAGAAGAAAGCAAAGACCAGAAGATGGAAGATCCGGTGTTCAGGGTGCGGAAGATACCTCGAGGAGATGCCACCCGACTCGCTCTGCCAGATCTGCGGATCGCTTGTAAAACGAAAAATTAAATAGGTATACGAAAATCTCAGTTCTGATGTCAACATTGGATGAATTGATCCAGAAAGCACGGCATTTAAGGAGTGAAGGGCATAGTCCGGGACAGATAGCTGATGAATTGTCACTTTCCATGGAGACCGTCACCTGGCTCCTGACGCAGGAGAAAGGAGCGGCTACCCCGAAGGATGTGCACATTGACTGGAGTGCAGTAAGCGGGGAGTCACAGCTTCTGGATGAGAGTGCGATGATGTTGCTCTCCCTGCTTCATCTCAAGCAACCGGAAGGACCATTGCCACAGATATTCATCGGAATTGCCATTTCAGGGATTCCATTCGCTACCCTCATGGCTATATCAGAGGGAGTGAGGCTTGGTATTTACCACCCTGCAAAACATGCATCAGGAGATGAGCCGGTGGGATCCATGAGCGGCAACTTTGGAGTGCAGACCGGTGAGAGATGCGTAGTGGTTGACGATGTAATCACATCAGGAAAAACGCTCCAGGAAGTGATTGGATACTTAAAACGACATGGAGCGGTTCCGATTGCCTGTTGTGTCCTGTTTGACAAGCGCGGTATCAGGGATATCGACGGTGTTCCAGTTTACCCTCTGTTTAAGATCTCACGAATCGACTAACGGATCCTATCTGCTCCTACCAACTCACAAGATTTATATAGAACTTTAAATCCACCTGTAATGAAACTGAGGATAATCCATGCTTGTTCAACAACCGGTAATCATTCTTAAACAGAATGTCGAGCGTACGCAGGGATATGAAGCCCAGCGCTCCAATATTGCGGCGGCAAAG
>JAJRBL010000303.1 GCA_028679485.1 Methanospirillum sp.
CGGCATTCCCTGCCCGTTCGCCGATACCATTCACCGTTACCTGGACCTGGTCTGCACCAGCCTCCACCGCCGAGATCGTGTTGGCCGTTGCCATTCCAAAGTCGTTATGACAGTGGACATCTATCGTGCAGGGTATCTTCGGGCGTAATGTACCTATCATGGCCTTCATCGAGGTCGGAGTTGCAACCCCGACGGTATCAGGCACATTGATCGCCGTAGTCCCTGCCTCAACCGCCGCGGTGTACACTTCGATGAGTTCAGGAATCCCGGTCCTTGTTGCATCCATTGCCGAAAAGAGCACCTTGTCGACATGATCCCGTGCATACCTGACGATATCGCCGGTGATCGCAACCACTTCCTCATGGCTCTTCCTGATAGTATGAACCCGCTGGACTTCCGATGTCGGAATAAAGACATGCACCATGTCTACCCCGGCATCGATGCAGCGGTCAACATCCTGCCTTACAGACCTGGCAAGACCACATACGACGGCATCCAGCCCTTCGGCCGCAATTGCCTTTACGGTTGAATACTCGTCTGCAGAAGATGCCGGAAAGCCTGCCTCGATGATATGGACACCAATATCTGATAACTGGTGGGCGATTTCGATCTTGTCGGAAGGACTAAAAGACACACCCGGCGTTTGTTCCCCGTCGCGGAGTGTAGTATCGAAAACAGTAATTCTTCGTCTGCTATGCTTATCGCTGGAGAAAGCGACCTGCCGCATCACTACTGGATACGACGTTCCCTGTCCCGTTCACGTGTGGAGACATGGTCATACATGTAGCTGGTAACAAAATATTAAGGTATCGCCCGGTGGTGCTTCGGGTTGTGTCAGGGGTGTAAGTTTTAAAAAAGAATCAGGGATTCAGGGGAGGGTTGGTGCACAAAAGAGATTTTTATGGTGCACTTATCTGGCTGCTGCCCGCTTCCCTCCCCATCTCGAAGGCCTTGAGGTTCATATCGATCGTTTTTTGCGGAACCGTCTTCCTGATCGCCTCTCTCAGTGAATCACCGCTGAGAGGGAGCGAGGGAGAAGCTGCTCCGAGCAGAACCACATTCTGGGTAAGGGTACTGCCTGCCTGTTCGGCAATGCAGAGTGTGTCCAGCGCAACGTAATCCAGGCCTAGCATCCCAAGCAGCATGGATTCATCCGGGGCAGGAAAATCCTGGGAGAATACAGAAGTCGGCGTGATAAAATCCTTACTGGTAAATATCTTTCCTCCCTTCTTCAGCCAATGGAAAGCCCGTACCGCTTCCATGAGATCAAAGGAGAGGAGAAGGTCGGCCGTGCCAGGCACAATGAGAGGGCCATACTCCTGCCCGATGCGTATCTGGCTCTCGACAGACCCGCCCCGCTGGGCCATTCCATGCGTTTCAGCCCCGCGGACAGGAATGCCTTCAAGAACACAGGCTTCTCCTATGATATTAGACGTAAGAATTGTCCCCTGACCCCCGACACCGACGATCATGACATCAAAACTCATTCCTTCACCTCCCTGCCGATTGCCCCAACCGGGCAGATCTGGGCACATACACCACATCCGGAACAGAGATCAGTGATCAGGGCAAGCCCGTTATGCAGTTCAATTGCCGGACAACCGAATTTTACACAGGCTTTGCACCCGATGCAGAGATCGTGGTTCACAGCAAACCGTACCCTTACCACTTTTGCCCGGCGTTCCGAGATCACGCAGGCACGCCTGGCTATGATAACCTTCACACCAGGCCTGGATTTTGCCTCTTTAAGAAGAGCGGTGACGGTGACCAGGTCGTTTGGATCCGCGGTCTCCACAAAAGTGGCACCGCATGCACGGCAGACCGCCTCAAGTGATACTGCCGGAACCTGTACCCCCGTTGCAGTTTGCCCGGTTGTCGGATTGGGCTGATGACCGGTCATTGCAGTAATCCTGTTGTCCAGGATAACGACGGTGATATTTGCCCCGTTGTACACGGCGTTCATGAGTCCCTGGATCCCCGTGTGCAGGAATGTTGAGTCGCCGATTGTACAGACGATATCGCGTTTCTCCCCGGCAAGCGACATCCCGGACGCAATGGTGATGGACGCTCCCATGCAGATTGTGGTGTCCACCACCCCGAGTTGCAGGCCGAGCGTGTAACAACCGATGTCGCTGGGAAATATCCCATCGCGGAAGACCTTTTTTAGGGCGTACATGGTAGTCCGGTGCATGCAGCCGGCACAGAGTATCGGAGAACGGGGTGGAAGGGCAGCGGGTTCGGATGGTTTTTCATAATGTACGGATGCGGGTATACCGGCAGCCGTAAGATACGTTGCCACACGCTCGGGAGATAATTCTCCCTCATACGGAACATGACCACTGTTCTTCCCGAATATCCTGGCCTGGCCCTGTACCTGCAGCACGATATCCTCGATAACCGGTGCAAGTTCCTCGACCACCAGAACCCGTTCGTGTTGCCTGACAAAGGAACCCAGCCATTCTTCATCAATGGGATATGCACCGATAATTGCCAGCGAGACATCTTTTCCAATTACTTCCCTTACGTATGAAGCGGCCACCCCCCCACAGACAACCGCGGTCTTTCCTTTTATCTCGAACCGGTTATATCCTGCCTCCACCAGCCGTTTTTTCAGGTTTTGCTGCTTCTGATTCAGTTTTTTATGCAGGATTCTGGTGTGTGCAGGGATAACCACGTATTGCCTGGGATCCTTCTCAAATAATGCAGTCCTGTCTGATACCCGTATATCCCCCAGGGTTACATCACTCTTGGAGTGACAGATCCTCGTGGTCGGACGGAAAAGAACCGGTAGAGAGAACTCTTCAGAGAGAGAGAAAGCGTCCCTGACCATATCGTGTGCTTCCTGAAGAGTGGAGGGATCCAGGCAGGGAATTCGGGCAAAACGCGCATAGCATCGGCTATCCTGTTCGTTCTGAGAGGAATGGGCATAGGGATCATCTGCGGACAGGATGACAAAACCTCCTTTCGTTCCGGTATAGGCCGAAGTCATCAGGGGATCCGCTGCCACGTTAAGACCCACGTGTTTCATGGTACATATTGACCTAAGGCCGCACCATGAAGCGGCAAGTGCCTCTTCAAATGCCACTTTTTCATTAACAGACCATTCCGCCGCATAAGCGCGATCAGGGACCATGCGGAGTGAATCTATCACCTCTGACGACGGAGTACCGGGGTACCCGCATGCGACATCCACGGCTGCTTCACGACACCCATGGGCTATCGCCTCGTTTCCTAGGAGATAATGAACTGCCATTTCTAAACCCGGAGAAGATTCTCTTTATACGATTGCCTGTTCTGATATGAGTTATGATCTGTCTGATATCACCTCAGCACTCACAAGGTTTATCAGAAAGAGGGATCCACCTGATAAGAGCCTCGGGCCCGTAGCACAGCCAGGTGGTGCACCCGGCTGATAACCGGGAGGTCATGCGTTCGAATCGCATCGGGCCCATACTTGTTTTATGACTCATTCATTCAGCGTATCGGGAACCCGCAAGATATTGGTTTTTGCCCTTGCAGGAGTAGTAATCACCGTATCCCTGGCGTTCTTCATCGATACCATTCTTGCAGGCATGGCTGCAATCATCTTCGGTACAGGTATTCTCATTATGGCCATATCAGAGGATGCAGCCCGTAACATGAGACCGATGCTTTCTGCAGAATTATCTGCAGACTGCTCGGAGATAGTCCTGGAAAACACCGGAACCGCCCAGGCAGAAAGGATCGTGGCCAGGGTTGCCGGTATTGATACCCCCTGGGAACTTGGATCCCTTAAGCCTGACGCCCGGCAGAGCATCATTCTGCCCAGGATGTACACCAGACTCACGCTTGTAGTGACCTATATAACAGGAACAGGTACCGAAAAAAAGCGGGTGTTCAAACTCGGGGAGTCGGACTCGGAGACGGATCCTTTCAAACCCTTCTTCCCCCTCTTCAACTGGAAAGGTAAAGAGTAATCCACCGGGGGTCTACTCTTTAAACCTGACAAATGAAAGCGTTTTTTCAAGTGCTGAAAGGAGATCCTCCTGGTTCTCGAGATACTGCTGCATTGCTTTAAAAAGCATGTACATCGCTTCGTACCCATAAAGGTCAATAACCTGCCGCGGAGTTATCTCTGCGAGATATGAATCGATAACCAGATCGTCAGCACTATACATGATCTCGTAGAGCTTTCCGTCACTTCCAAGCAGGCAGTATTGATCCTGGACCTTTTTTGCCATGTTATCCGGTCTGAAGGAAACCGGATCCGCTGACTTTCCCAGGAGGATCATCTTCGTGCCATAATGGCGGGGATCATATATCTCCCCCTGATTGTCTTTTTTACCTTTTTCAAGCATTTCGATGCCGATTTTACTGATAACCGGCATTACCTGCATTGCCATACGGGCGAGGAGATCAGCATCATGCTGCCTGATCTCTTCTGTATACGCATCAATGGACGAATCCTGTGTATTGATGATCTCAACCAGCCGGGTAAAACCCCGTTCAATTAGTTCTTCCATCCTGTATCGGTATATACAGGTTCTCCGGACAGGCAAAGAACCGACTGGTCAGTGATCCTCAGGCCTGCCGATGAGGTAATGGGGTGTACACCCGGTAATTTTAACATTCAGAAGAGATCCCGGTTTTATCTCCCGTTGAATCACCACTCCCCGGTAGGATCCGGTTCTTGCCATCACGGATCCATTCCGCAGGTGTTCGGTAACCAGGACGGAGGCCTGTTCTCCTCCCATCTTTTCATTGTTTTTGAGAAGATACGCGTAGCCTTCGCGGATCATCTCCCGTGACCGGTCTTTACGGATCCGGTCCGGGAGTTCGTCTTCCCTTCCCATCAGGGATCCCGGCCGCCATGAGTACCTCGTCACATTGATCATCCCGGGAGCGAGATCTCTCAAGAGTTGCATGCTTAAGTCATGATCCTCCTCGGTCTCCCCGGGAAATCCCGTGATGAAATCGGTAACGATGGTGATACCCGGAATTTCATGCCTGAATATTCGTGCAATCTCCAGGACATCCCTGACAGTATAACCCCGTCCCATACTCTCCAGGATTCTGTCGGATCCTGACTGTACCGGCAGGTGAAGAAAGGAGAAAAAGGATCCTTCTTTCATCGCCCGGGCGGTCTCCTGAGCAATCGGCAGCAGGGTTCCGGGGTTCATCATACCGAGCCGTATCCTGCAATTACCCGGTAATGCCGGAACCTTCCCGAGCAGGGTTCCAAGAGAGAAACTGTCGGTATCGCGCCCGTAACTTGAGAGATCCTGGCCGGAAAGACGTATTTCAACCGCCCCTGAAGCAGATGCCTGCTGTATCGATCTGCAGATATCATCCTCCGGTATACTCCTGATAAATCCCCGTGCAACCCTGGTAAGGCAGTACCGGCACGAACCTGCACACCCAGGACCTACCTGAACCACCTGCACCGGGCCTGAACAGGGAACTTCATCTTCTGCTGCTTCGTGTATCGCATCAGGATGAATCACCCTGACATCAGGGAACTCATCCAGAAGGTCCGGTCTTGCCAGGGGGAGACAACCGGTCACCCACCGCTCCTTTCCGGCATGTATCCGGAGCATCCGGAGCATGTTTCGTTCGGTCCGGTCGATGACGATGCAGGTGTTCAGAATGATAACATCGGCATCGTCAGGATCCTCCGTGATAAGACAGTCCTGCCCGGTAAGAATTGTCTTTAAAAGTGCTGAATCGCCTTCGTTATACGTACATCCGAAGGTTCGTACATACACCCGTCTATTGGTCAGACACTGACGCCAGGACTGGTCACCAGGATCTCTTCCCGTAATCTCTCCGCCCTCCATGGTGATGCGAGTTCTGGTTATGTATTCAGCGGTCAGGAGGATATTACCTCCGGGTAACAAGGATACCACCCGATTTGGTTCAAAGTATGATATGATATATTTAAATAGAGAATGCCGGATAAACAACATAAAATGAAACATTTAACGTGAAGAAGTCTCGACAAATTCATGGTACTATCTTCCCGGAGGGTAACGGAATGATAAAAAAGATCAACCTGATTCTCATATTGACAATATTTTTTACCGCAGCGTGCTGGATGGCTGCTGCTGACCGCCTCCCACAGCAGGTGCCTGAAAACCAGGTATTCACCCTTGATACCCTGATCGATGCAACCGGAAGCATGACCGAGGAGAGCGAGATGGAATGGACCATCGACAGCGGGGA